>NZ_VCDZ01000008.1:0-39764 GCF_005845405.1 Escherichia sp. E4930
TATCCGGCCTACGGAGGGTGCGGGAATTTGTAGKCMTGATAAGACGCGCGAGCGTCGCATCAGGCATCTGGCACCGTTGCCGGATGTGGCGTAAACGCCTTATCCGGCCTACGGAGGGTGCGGGAATTTGTAGGCCTGATAAGACGCGCAAGCGTCGCATCAGGCATCTGGCACTATTGCCGGATGCGGCGCGAGCGCCTTATCCGGCCTACCGATCATGTGCCAACATTACATTGAGCAATACAATCAGTTCTTTTTCACAAACTCAGATTTCAGTTTCATCGGACCAAAACCGTCGATTTTGCAATCGATGTTATGGTCGCCTTCAACCAGGCGGATGTTTTTCACTTTGGTGCCGATCTTCAGCATCGAAGAGCTACCTTTCACCTTCAGATCTTTAATGATGGTAACGCTGTCGCCGTCAGCCAGCAGGTTGCCGTTAGCATCTTTAACGATCAGCTCGTCACTTTCCTTTGCAGGTTCTGCGTCGTTCCATTCGTAGGCACATTCCGGGCAGATGTACATGCCGTTATCTTCGTAAGTGTATTCGGAGTTGCATTTTGGGCAGTGTGGTAATGACATGTGGATTTCCTCAAAAGTCAGCGGGGCAAAAGCGCCAAAAAACGGCAGATTGCCGAAAAAGGCCGCAATTATACACAAAATCCCTGAGTTTGTCGGGGGTACTGCTGATTTTAGACGACGATCGTTTTCATTTGAAAGAGAAGGCAAAAAGAAAATAATCTTTTTGCCTCAGTTTATTATTTGAGATAAGGTTAACTTTATTCTTGTTCTTTTTTTAATTTAATTGTTTTCTATCTTTCTGACTTTTAAACGTGTCGGAAGAGACGTCGTCATTCTAATAAAAACAACAAATTAAATATAAATTATTTCCCGCAGTAATTATAAAAGCCGAAAACAGAACTAAAAAACGATCTGGCTAAATAAAAGTAATAAAATTTGCTTTAAGGAAGAACTTTCCATGTGCACACAGACAATATATGAGTTAAGTCAGGAGGCGGAACGTCTGTTACTGCTTTCCCGACAACAGTTGCAGTTACTGGAAAAAATGCCTCTCACTGTACCTGGAGAAGTGGCGCCGCCTCTGACTTTACCCTGGAGTCAGCATAATATCGTCGAGCGCCACGCGATGCTGAATAATGAGCTGCGTAAAATTTCCCGTCTGGAAATGGTGCTGGCGATTGTCGGCACTATGAAAGCAGGGAAATCAACCACCATTAATGCCATTGTTGGCACTGAAGTTCTTCCTAATCGCAATCGCCCTATGACTGCGCTGCCAACGCTTATTCGCCATACGCCGGGGCAAAAAGAACCCGTGCTGCATTTTTCACATGTCGCGCCAATTGACCGTTTAATCCAACAATTACAACAGCGCCTGCGTGATTACGATATTAAGCATCTGACCGATCTGCTGGAAATAGATAAAGATATGCGTGTACTTATGCAGCGGATCGAAAATGGCGTCGCTTTCGAAAAATATTACCTGGGCGCCCAGCCTATTTTTCATTGTCTGAAAAGTTTGAATGATTTGGTGCGCATGGCGAAAGCGCTGGACGTTGATTTTCCTTTTTCTGCTTACGCCGCCATTGAGCATATTCCGGTGATTGAAGTGGAGTTTGTCCATCTGGCGGGGCTGGAAAGTTATCCGGGGCAGTTAACATTACTGGATACTCCCGGGCCAAATGAAGCCGGGCAACCACATCTGCAAAAAATGCTTAATGAGCAGCTGGCGCGTGCTTCTGCGGTGCTGGCGGTGATGGATTATACGCAACTGAAATCGATCTCCGATGAAGAGGTGCGCGCGGCGGTTATGGCCGTCGGCAAGTCAGTACCGCTGTATGTATTGGTCAATAAATTCGATCAGCAGGATCGTAACAGCGACGATGCCGAACAGGTGCGGGCGCTGATTTCCGGGACGTTGATGAAAGGCTGTGTTACGCCAGGGCAGATATTTCCGGTATCGTCGATGTGGGGCTATCTGGCGAATCGGGCGCGCCATGAGTTAGCCAGCAGCGGCAGGTTGCCCGATCCTCAACAGCAACGCTGGGTGGAGGATTTTGCTCATGCGGCGCTCGGCAGGCGCTGGTGTAACGCGGATCTGGAGGATATCGACCATATTCGCCATGCAGTTGAGCAATTGTGGGAAGACTCGTTATTCGAACAGCCGGTGCAGGCGTTGCTTCATGCCGCGTATGCCAACGCGTCGTTGTACGCTCTGCGTTCTGCCTCGCATAAATTGTTGAATTACGCCCAGCAGGCGCGGGAGTACCTTGATTTTCGCGCCCACGGCCTGACTGTCGCCTGCGAGCTATTGCGGCAAAATATCCACCAACTCGAAGAAAATTTGCAGCTATTGCAACTCAATCAGACGCAGGTGAGCGGTGAGATTCAACATGAAATAGAGCTGGCCCTGGCATCAGCCAACGACTTTTTACGTCAGCAGCAAGAGCAGGTGAATGCCCAGTTAGCCGTGCTGTTTCAACATGATTCGTGGCCATTAAGCGAGATTCGTACTCGCTGCGAGACACTGTTACAGACGGCACAGACCCAAATCAGCCGGGATTTCACGCTGCGTTTTGCTGAACTGGAATCCACCCTTTGCCGGGTACTAACCGATGTTATTCGACCCATTGAACAACGGGTTAAAGTGGCATTGAGTGAGTCTGGGTTTCGCCCTGGATTTGAGTTTCCTGTTTTTCGCAGTGTGGTTCCCCACTTCAATACTCGTCAGCTATTCAGCGATGCAATATCACTCCAGGAAATACCGGATGAGCAGGTCACCCGTTTAGGTGTTGTACGTGAGACTTTCTCGCGCTGGTTGAATCAACCAGACTGGGGACGGAGTAGTGAGAAATCCCCGACGAAGACCGTTGATTACAGTGTGCTACAACGTACGTTAACCGAAGAAATTGACCTCTATTGCCAACAAATGGCTAAAGTTTTAGCGGTTCAGGTCGATGATTCTGTCACGGCAGGAATGAGCACATTTTTCGCTGATTTCGCTGTATGTTTGACGGAATTACACACGCGTTTACGCGAAAGTCTGGCTTTGCGACAGCAAAATGAATCCGTGGTGAAAATTATGCAGCAGCAATTGCAGCAGACTGCAACAACACACGGCTGGATTTATACGGACTCTCAGTTGTTACGCGATGATATTCAAACTCTTTTCACGGCAGAACAGTATTGACAAAGACATTACTGGACGGCCCCGGTCGCGTGCTGGAGTCGGTTCATCCCCGCTTTTTAGTGGATCTGGCGCTGGGCGATGATACCCGTCATCCGCAAGCCCATCAGCAGCAGTTTCGTGAACGACTGATGCAGGAGATCCTTGCTCGCACACAGCTTCAGACGTGGGCGAATGCCGGAATGTTAAATGCGCCGCTTAGTCTACGCCTGGCATTGGTGGAAAAACTGGCGGCAATGCTTGACCCCGGTCATCTGGCGTTGACACAGATCGCACAATATCTGGCGTTACTGCAAAAAAGGGATCTCCGCTCACAATCCGCTTTCCCGGAACTCCAGCAGCAAATTACCGCTTTATATGAGTGGTTTTCCGCTCGTTGTCACTGGAAAGAAAAAGCCTTAACGCAACGAGGGTTACTGGTGCAGGCGGGCGAACAGAGCGAGCAAATTTTTACTCGCTGGCATGCCGGTGCGTATGACAGTTGGTCGCTGCCTGGACGTTGTTTCATCGTTCTGGAAGAACTGCGTTGGGGGGCGTTTGGCGATGCCTGCCGTCTGGGAAGTCCGCAAGCGGCAGCGTTGTTGCTTGATGATTTGCGCGTAAAAGCGACGCAATATCTGGCTGAAAGTATCAACGCAGCACCGACTACTCGTCATTATTACCACCAATGGTTCACATCACCCACAGCTCTAAGCGGTGGGGATCATGCTGACTTTTTAGGTTGGTTGGGTAAGTGGTCCGATGCAGATAAACAGCCCGTTTGCTGGTCGGTGACCCAACGTTGGCAAACTGTCGCGGTAGGGATGCCACGGCTCTGTTCAGCACAACGTCTGGTGGAGGCCTTGGTCGAGGAAATCTTCTCTGTAAATCATGTGTAAATAATCAGTTACATTGGTGAGTGTTTAACGAAATTCATATGTGAAGTTGATCACAAATTTAAACGCTGGTAGGGTAAAAAGGTCATTAACTGCCCAATTCAGGCGTCAACTGGTTTGGTTGTACAATTCTTAATCGGAACGTGTAAGTAAACCCGCTACGCTTGTTACAGAGATTGCACCCTGCAATTCCCGCTTCCCTTTTGCGGGCGCCACGTTATTTGCCTGACGTGTGCGGAAATGGGCTTACTCTGCGAGGAAAGCTATGCTGAAAAGGAAAAAAGTAAAACCGATTACCCTTCGTGACGTCACTATTATTGATGACGGTAAACTGCGCAAAGCCATTACCGCAGCATCGCTGGGTAATGCAATGGAATGGTTCGATTTTGGTGTTTATGGTTTTGTTGCCTACGCGTTAGGTAAGGTCTTTTTCCCGGGGGCTGACCCCAGCGTGCAGATGGTTGCTGCACTTGCCACCTTCTCCGTTCCCTTTCTGATTCGACCGCTTGGCGGGCTCTTCTTCGGTATGTTGGGCGATAAATATGGTCGCCAGAAGATCCTTGCGATCACCATTGTGATTATGTCGATCAGTACGTTCTGTATTGGCTTAATACCGTCCTACGCCTCTATTGGTATTTGGGCACCGATTCTGTTGTTGATCTGTAAGATGGCGCAAGGATTCTCGGTGGGGGGCGAATATACCGGGGCGTCGATATTTGTCGCGGAATACTCCCCTGACCGTAAACGCGGCTTTATGGGCAGTTGGCTGGATTTCGGCTCTATTGCCGGGTTTGTGCTGGGTGCGGGCGTGGTGGTGTTAATTTCGACCATCGTCGGTGAAGAAAACTTCCTCGACTGGGGCTGGCGTATTCCGTTCTTTATCGCTCTGCCTTTAGGGATTATCGGGCTTTACTTGCGCCATGCGCTGGAAGAGACGCCTGCTTTCCAGCAACACGTTGAGAAACTGGAGCAGGGCGACCGGGAAGGTCTACAGGATGGTCCGAAAGTCTCGTTTAAAGAGATTGCCACCAAACACTGGCGCAGTCTGTTGACGTGTATTGGCCTGGTGATTGCCACCAACGTCACTTACTACATGCTGCTGACCTATATGCCGAGTTATTTGTCGCATAACCTGCACTACTCCGAAGACCACGGAGTGCTGATTATTATCGCCATTATGATTGGTATGCTGTTTGTGCAACCGGTGATGGGGCTGCTAAGTGACCGTTTTGGCCGTCGTCCGTTTGTGATCCTCGGTAGTGTTGCGCTGTTTGCGCTGGCGATCCCGGCGTTCATCCTGATTAACAGTAATATCATCGGCCTGATTTTCGCCGGGTTGTTGATGCTGGCCGTGATCCTTAACTGCTTTACGGGTGTTATGGCCTCAACGCTGCCAGCGATGTTCCCGACGCATATCCGTTACAGTGCGCTGGCGGCGGCATTTAATATTTCGGTGCTGATTGCCGGTCTGACGCCAACGCTGGCGGCCTGGCTGGTCGAAAGCTCGCAGGATCTGATGATGCCCGCCTATTATCTGATGGTCGTGGCGGTGGTTGGTTTAATCACCGGCGTAACCATGAAAGAGACGGCGAATCAGCCATTGAAAGGTGCGACGCCAGCGGCGTCAGATTTACAGGAAGCGAAGGAAATTCTCGTCGAGCATTACGATAATATTGAGCAAAAAATCGAGGATATTGACCACGAGATTGCCGATTTGCAGGCGAAACGTTCTCGCCTGGTGCAGCAACATCCGCGTATTGATGAGTAATCTGAAATGGATGGCCTGATGCGACGCTGTCTTATCAGGCCTGCAACCGAACTCTTAAGGTTCACTTAATCTCTGGCGCGCATACTCTCCTCCAGGTTAACGGAGGAGAGTGCAATGAAAAACCGTATTTATGAACGTTTAACTACCGTGTTCAGCGTGCTGGTAGTCAGCAGCTTTCTCTATATCTGGTTTGCCACGTACTGATCTTTCTTCAGCCGTATCCAGGCACGCGTGCCGGAGGTTTCTTCCCGGTTTTGCAGGAAAAACTGCCCGTGATGCAACTGCGTGATGCGGCTGACAATACTTAATCCCAGACCAATTCCGCCATAACGGCTGTCCATTCGTACAAACGCTTTGCTTAACTCCCCGCATTTACTCTCATCAATACCCGGCCCTTCATCTTCAACCGCCATTACCGCACCGCCATCTTCTTGCAGCTTAATCATGATGTTGCTGCCTTGTGGGCTGTAACGATGGGCGTTTTCCACCAGGTTTCGCAATAGCATCCGCAGCAGGGTTGCATCACCCGGGACGGTGATGTCGGCGGCGCTTTCTGGCAACAGCAAGGTTTGCTGACGCTGGTCGAGCATGGTACTTAACTCGTCATACGAGGGCAGAATGACATCTTCCAGCAGTTTTACATGCTGATAATTACCGGATGAAAATGACTGACCCGCACGCGCCAGTTGTAACAACTGGGAGACGCTCTCCATCATCTGATCAAGCCGCGCCACTAACGGCGCTACATCAATGTGATGCGTTTTCGCCATCAACTCCAGATGCAAACGTACCCCCGCCAGCGGCGTTCGCAGTTCGTGAGCGACGTCAGCGGTAAACAACCTTTCGTTATCCAGCGTGCTGGTCAGGCGACTGACCAGATCGTTCAACGCCGAAACCACCGCTTCGATTTCGAGGGTGGCGCTGTGAATGGCAATAGGCGTTAAGTTGTCGGCGGTACGCGCTTCCAGCTCTTTTTGCAACTCCGCCAGCGGACGGGTGATGCGCCGTACCGCCTGATAGCAGATGAATAGCGTCAGGCTGACCATAAATACGCCGGGGACAATCAGGCTGGCAACCGCTTCGCGGATCTCACGCATGATGTGGCGATCGTTGTTGCGATTGTCGCGTAACGCCTGCTCAAATAGCTGAATCTGCTCGGTACTTTCATGCCATAGCCAGAAGACGCTGATCAGCTCAAACACCAGCAAAATGGCCCCGATGGTCAATATCAGCCTTTGGCGCAGCGATACTGGTCGGCGCAGAAAACGCATCAGATTCAATTAGTTTTCCTCATTTACGACCAGCATATAGCCAAAGCCGCGTACGGTGCGGATACGGGCTTTGCCCACTTTGTCGCGCAGATTGTGGATATGCACTTCCAGGGTGTTGGTCGAGGGTTCGTTATCCCAGTTATAGATGTCGTTGTAGAGAATTTCCCGATGCACCGGACTGCCTGCTTTGAGCATTAACCGTGACAGCAGAGCATATTCTTTCGGCGTCAGAATCAGTTCTTCACCGCCCATCCATACCTGACGGCGACCCATATTCAGCGTCAGGTTGCCAACAATCAACTCGCTTTCGCCCTGATTATTATGGCGTCGCAGCAGGGCGCGAATGCGGGCGTGCAACTCTTCCAGCGCAAAAGGCTTCACCAGATAGTCGTCGGCCCCGACATCCAGCCCGGCGATTTTGTCGGTCAGAGTGTCGCGGGCGGTGAGGATCAGCACCGGCAGGGTGTATTTTTTCTGCCGGATACGGGCGAGAAAATGCAGCCCGTCTTCGTCAGGTAAACCTAAATCCAGCACCACCAGACTGTAATGACCAGCTTCCAGGCTTTGTTCCGCCATCCGTGCGGTTGTGACGCCATCACAGGCGTAGCCTTCCGTTTGCGCCGCCAGAATCAGTCCCTGCAATAACAGCGTATCATCTTCAACAATTAGAATTTTCATTCACTCACTCTCCTGCAAGTTTGCAGAATATCATCCGCGGCCTGGTAATACTTCGTCTCAACACCGGTTAATCCCAACAGCGTTGAGAATAAATTGTCTTGTGAATAGTGCTGCGTTTGCGCCTGTTTTTGCAGGCAGTTCTGGTCAACCTGATACCGCTTTTGATAATCCTCCGACAGCCACAGCAGCATTGGCACCTGTTTTTGGCTATCCGGGGCGATGGCATAAGGCAGGCCGTGCAGATAGATGCCATTTTCACCTAACGATTCACCGTGATCAGAAAGATAAACCAGGCTGGTGGTAAATTTATCCTGATGTTCTTTCAGCAGATTAATCGCTTTATCAACAATATAGTCGACGTAAACCAGCGTGTTGTCGTAAGTGTTCACCAGTTGCTCTTTGGTACAGGTCTGGATCTCATTGGTGTCGCAAGTAGGGGTAAATTTCCTGAACTGCGGCGGATAGCGGTTGTAATAGGTCGGGCCGTGGCTGCCGATGGTGTGTAAGACAATCACGCCATCACCTTGCAGATTATTGATGTACTCTTCCAGCCCGTGGAACAGGACTTCGTCATAGCATTCGCCGTTGATGCACTGACCAGGCAAGTTCAGCGCAGTGACGTTCTGGTGAGGCACGCGGTCGCAGACGCCTTTACAGCCGCCATCGTTATCATTCCACAGTACATTAATGCCCGCCCGTTGGATGATATCCAGAACACCTTCCTGATGCTGCGCCAGTTCTTCCTTGTAATGCTCACGCGGCATATCCGAGAACATGCACGGTACTGAAACTGCCGTTGCCGTGCCGCAAGATGCGGTATTAGGGAAATAGACCACGTTATCTTTCGCCAGCCGCGGGTTAGTTTCACGCGGGTAGCCGTTGAGGGAGAAGTTCTCCGCCCGCGAGGTTTCGCCGACAATCAGGATGGTCAAATTTTTACGTTTTTCGTTCTGTATTAACGGGTTGCGGTGGGCGTCTTCACCAATTCGCACCAGCGGCAGATTTGCCAGTCGCTGATGGGAGTACCATGACCAGCTGGCAACAATGCTGTTAGAGGGGCTTAAGGATTTCACCAGCTCTTTGTTATTGCGGAACAACGAGGCGTAGTCTTTATAAAACAGTGCGGCGACCAGCAAAATCAGCAGTACAGAAACCAGAATATTGGCTCCACGGAAAAGAACACTGCGCAGACGCGAGGTGGCAGGTTTGATTTTTATCCAGCAGGCAATCAGCGCAGCAAGCACGCCGCTGAATCCCAGCGTTAATAACATTTGCGGTGTCATCAGCGCATAACTTTCTGCCGGAGTGGTATCAATAATATTGGCAATCATCGAGCGGTCGATGACGATGCCGTAAGTCATTATGAAATATTGTGCAGCTGCGCCGACCAGAATAAACAGGCAGGCCAGCGGTCGATTAAGCCATAAGAAAGAGCTTAGTGTCAGGACAATATTAATCACGCTGAAGGCGACGACCGGCATCGACAAGAAAACCAGTACGTTATGCAGCGAGTCCAGCGGCAGCGCCTGCAACACCTGTTTAAAAAAGGCAATATTCAGGCAGATAGAGATATAAAAAGCGGCCAACAATAGCCAGGCGAGTAAATTCAAAGAGGGTCTTTTTAGTAGGCGCTTCAACATCACGGTGTTTCCATCGAACAAAGTGCGCATATGCTCGCAAAGCAAAATTAAGCCAACCTTAAGTTCTTAAGGTTGGCTTTTATTTGTGCTGGATTAAAGGGAATTAATCTTTGCTTATTGGTGCATCTAAGGGATACGGGTTTTTATGCATCCGGTTGTAGTTCAGCGCATACATGGCTGTGATTACCATCAGAGTGACGAATGACCACATGACCTCTTGTGCGCCAGAACCGACCACCGCCCAGATACAGTAAAGGAAGGCGATAGTCGTGATGGTCAGGTACGCCGGGCGCGCTTTGCCAAAGTGACCGTGACCTAAAAGCAGTAAAGCGGCACAGGTGTAAAGATAAGGCACGAGGGTAAAGATTACCGATACGGAAGACACCAGACCAAATTCTTTGGTGGCGTTTGGTGAGATGCTACTGAACTGGAAGATAGTCATCAGAATACCAACGATAATCAACCCGGCAACCGGGGTACCCGCTTTGTTAACGCGGGCAAAAATGGGGGGGAACAGGCCGTCATCGGCAGCTGCTTTCGCCGTTTGCCCAGCCAGTAGTGTCCAGCCGCCCAGCGAGCCTAAGCAACCTGCCGCTGCGCAGAAGGAGACAATGGCCCCAGCGGTATCACCCAGCGCCATCCGCGCTGCATCGCCAAAAGGTGAGGCGGAAACGCGCAGCGCGGCATTAGGGATCATCCCCATAATTGCAGTAGTCGAGAGCACATAGCAGACGGCGGCAATCAATACCCCACCTATGGTGGCGATAGGCACGTTGCGTTTCGGGTTTTTCACTACGCCCGCCGCAACGGAAGCACTTTCTACCCCGATAAACGACCACAACGTGACGTTTAAGGTACTTTGAATCGCACCGAAAGTACCCTGACCACTCACGTTCCAGGCTGCCATATACGTTTCACTGTGGAACCAGAACCAGCCGAATACTGCAATCCCGACAATGGGGATCAGCGCCAGCACAGTGGCGACAGCCTGCACGCGGGTGATCATTTTTGGACCGACGATATTAAGCAGAACGAAGATCCACAGCACCACCACGCAGGTGATGGTTAATACCAACGGATCTTTGAGGATAGGGAAGAAGTAGCTTAAATACCCCACGCCAATGACCACCATGGCAATATTGCCGATCCAGCAGGCCAGCCAGTAGAGAACGTTTGTTTGATACCCGAGGAAAGGGCCAAAGCAGCGGCGCGCGTAGGCATATGAACCGCCAGGGCTGGGATCAAGGAAAGACATTTTGGCGTAGACCATCGACAAAGCCAGCGCACCGATAATCGTCACCAACCAACCATATATGGCTATCCCGCCTGTCGAGGCCAGGTTTGCAGGTAACAGAAAAACCCCTGACCCCATAATATTCCCCGACACCATCAGGGTGACGGGGATTAAGCCCACTTTGTGAGCGTCAGCATCCGAAGACATAATTAAACTCCTGCGAAGGCGAGCTTCGTGACAATAAATTACGTCATATCATACGCCTACACTCGCGCGTTGAATTATCCTCAACCGGGTTATCGCTGATGCTGTTATTAATATAGCTCTTCGTTCAGGTTATAAATCAGGCGACAGAACGTTCTCTGTGCTGACTAACATAATGGAGAGGCGTCATACCATAGAAGTCTTTAAATACAGATATAAAATAGGAAGTGCTGTTGTAGCCGCAGGATTGTGATACCTGTGAGATATTTTTGCCGTCCATCATTAATTCATTTACGGCATAACGCATACGGCAGGTGGTGATTATTTGGCTATAACTGGTGTTTTCACTTTTCAGTTTTTTCTTTAACAGGCTGGGGCTTAGACATAAACAGCTGGCTACCATACTAAGATTCCAGTCTTTATGAATATCGCTTTCAATTATTTGATAAACGCTATCACTTACACAATTACGTAACATATACATCATAAGAGAAAGGAATTTTTTACTGTCGAGAAAGCGTGATAGCACAGTGAATAATAATGCACGAGTGCGCTCTTTTTCTGACTCTGTTTCAGCGGGCATCATGCTATGTTGAGCAGCGACGCGAAAGAGGTCCAGTGTCAGGCATGGTAAGGCCAGGACTGGGGTGGCGCTTCGTTGCCAGACGGGTATTTTTGAGAGATCTTTATTCAGAAAACGGAGGTAATCTTTGATGATGTTATGACTAATATGCGCAACCAAAGTGTTATTAAGTGAGGAGACATCAATAATATTATTTTCACAACTTAATAACGCCATGTGGTTAGCCTTCAGGCTTATAGGTTCTTTCCCATTCACCCTTAACCAGACATCTTTTTCAGTCAATAAAACAATACAAGGTTGGTCGCTGCAAATCCTCATACATGTACTCCTGAATGCAAATAAAAGACCCGTTTTCGCCAGGAAGAGCGATACGGGGAAATGGTTATATAATTGTATGACGAATCAAAACATGCATAAAAATAACGTGTTTTACTAATATTACAAATTTTTATAGTAATTTCTCATGTACAAAAAATTTTACATGCTGAAAAAGTGTAAATAACAGGCAAAAAAAAGCGCGGGGTGGGACCGCGCAAAAAGTATGACATTTTTGTTTGCAGCAATTTTTATGAAAACGTTGCCATACTCAAAAGGCCTCAGGCCAGGCGGCGTAATGTTATTAAAACAATTACGCCTTCAGCGGAATAGTGGTTACGCTTTCACACACATCACATGGTAAATACCGTCAATAATTTCGGTACCTTCAGTTTCGTGTTCGAAACCAGGGAAATGATGATCCCAGGATTGTAGTGAGCGTAAATAGCTTACCTGCGGACTGTTTTTATCGCCGAAGTTTTCGCCAGAGAGCAGCATTGGGATTCCTGGCGGATACGGGATGACAGAGTTCGCCGCAATACGTCCCGGCAGGTTTTCAATGGATACCAGTTCGACGTTGTTATCGACAATCGCGTTGTAGGCTTCACGCGGGGTGATTTCAGCCACCGGCAGGCCAGAATAGGCTTCGTTCAACCGTGCGCCTGGGTTGTTTTCTTTCAGCCAGGCAAACATTTTGTCACCCAGATCGTGAATCCCCATATTCGCGTAAGTGTCAGGATATTGTTCAGCAAGTTCCGGCATCACCTGCGCCAGCGGTGTATTAGCGTCGTAATGGCGTTTGAAAGAGCAAAGTGTGTTAACCAGAGTTCCCCATTTCCCACGGGTTACGCCCATAGAGAACAGGAACATAATCTGGAAGTCAGTGGTGCGGGTTGGCACAATGCCGTGACGACCAAGCCAGGCGGTGACCAGTGCGGCAGGTACGCCAGTCTCTTCCAGTTCGCCGTCTTCTCCCATCCCCGGTGCGAGGATGCTGACTTTAATCGGGTCGAGCATACTCCAGTTGTCCGGAATATCTTTGAAGCCGTGCCAGCTTTCGCCTGGATGCATTACCCAGCAGTCCTGAACGGTGGTCAGCAGTTTGCTCGGCGCGTCGGCAAAGTCATAGGTTTTGCCAGTTTCCGGGTCGGTAACCACTTCTTTATTCCACGGTTTGAAGAACCAGCTACCGTCAGCGGTGAACTCTTTATACAGCCGCGCCATTGCCTGACGGAAATCAACCGCTTCGTCGATCACTTCCTGCGTCAGAGACTGGCCGCTGTTGCCGTCCATCATCGATACTGCAACATCGTTTGATGCACAGATGGCATACAACGGGGAAGTGGTGGCATGCATCATATATGCCTGATTAAAGCGCGAGAAGTTGACAGCCCCACGGCCTTCGCGCACATGAATGTAAGACGCCTGTGACAGCGCATTCAGCAGTTTGTGAGTGGAGTGGGTAGCGAACACGGTTGGGCCGTTATGATCGCCAGGTTCACCGCGCATGGCATAGTGATCGGCATAGATCGGATTAAAGCGCGCATAACCGTACCAGGCTTCGTCGAAGTGCAGACGATCGGAGGTTTTTTCCAGCAGATCCTGCGCTTCTTTGGCGTTGTAGCATACGCCGTCGTAGGTGCAGTTGGTGACCACGCAGTAAGAGGGTTTTTGCCCAACTTTATCTTTGGTCAGCGGGCTTTCGCTGATTTTCTTCTGTAAAGTTTCAGGCTGCATTTCCTGCGGGTAGATTGGCCCGATAATGCCGTAGCGGTTGCGGCTTGGCACCATGTAGACGGGTTTCGCGCCAGTCAGCATTAAGCCTTGTTCGATGGATTTGTGGCAGTTACGGTCAACGACCACCACATCGTTATCGGTCATGCAAGCCTGCATGATGGTGCGGTTAGAGCCGGAAGTTCCGACGACGACTGACCAGGAACGATCGGCACCAAATACGCGCGCGGCATATTTTTCGCTTTCACCAAATGCGCCAGTATGGTCAAGTAAAGAACCGAGGGAAGTTCTTTCGATACCCATGTCGGTACGGAACAGATTTTCACCATAATAGTCATGGTAGAAACGCCCGGCTGGCGTTTTGGTGAAGCCAACGCCGCCCTGGTGGCCCGGTGCTGCCCAGGAATACTCGTGGATGTCGCTATATTTCATCAGAGCGCTGAACAGTGGCGGCAACAGTTGCTGGCGGTAGCGGGTCATCGCGGCAACGGCGCGTCCGGCGATAAAGTCGGCGGTATCTTCCAGAATCCAGGCGAATTCATCGACAAGCTCCAGCAGGTCGCGATCCATTGCGGCGAGGGCTTTTTCCCGATCGCCTAACAGGAATACCGGCACATTTTGCTGGCGTTCGTGAAGCTTACCGATCAATTCTCTGACGTTTTGATGTTCGTCCGGATGTTCCATTTGATAGCTGAACATCAGACAATCAATGGCCTCATTTGAAGAGAGAATGGCAAAGCCGTCATCAAATGAGGTTGATTTAATGACAGTGACATTTTGCTGGCTTAAGGCATTCGCCAGACGCTCAACGGCGTTACCGACCCAGGTGTCCTGATGGAGAAACTCGCTTTCAACAATTAATACTTTCATCATTGCTTACCCGGTTATGAAGGAATCTTCGTTGCGGGCAAGTATCTTCTGGGTATTTCAGGCTGTAAAGCGAGCAAAAAACAGTCGCTTTTGTTTTTTTTATTTTTATAAACAATCAATTACATTGATTTCTAAAGTTGTTTTCACTGCTTATTATCGACAGCTAAACTATTTTTTTGGCTGATACTGATATCATCTTTATCCGGGAAGCGTCTGGCGGTGTTGTTGGCTAAGTTTGCGGTATTTTTGCGGCGACATGCCGACATATTTGCCGAACGTGCTGTAAAAGCGACTGCTCGAACGAAAGCCTGCTGTCAGGGCAATATCGAGAATACTTTTATCGGTATCGCTCAATAACGCGCGAACGTGGTTGATGCGCATCGCCGTAATGTACTGTTTCATCGTCAATTGCATGACCCGCTGGAAGATCCCCATCGCATAGTTGGCGTTAAGTTTGACGTGCTCGGCCACGTCGTTGATGGTTAGCGCTTGATCATAGTTTTCGGCAATAAAGCCCAACATCTGGCTGACATAAAACTGTGCATGACGCGAGACGCTGTTTTTGTGCGTACGCGAGGTTTTATTGACCAGAACCGGCTCCCAGCCAGAGAGACTAAATCGCTTGAGCATCAGGCCAATTTCATCAATAGCAAGTTGGCGAATTTGCTCGTTTGGGCTGTTGAGTTCCTGCTGCCAGCGACGCACTTCAAACGGACTAAGCTGCTGTGTCGCCAGTGATTTGATCACCATACCGTGAGTGACGTGGTTTATAAGGTCTTTATCCAGCGGCCAGGAGAGAAACAGATGCATCGGCAGATTAAAAATCGCCATGCTCTGACAGGTTCCGGTATCTGTTAGTTGGTGCGGTGTACAGGCCCAGAACAGCGTGATATGCCCCTGGTTGATCTTCACTTTTTCATTGTTGATCAGGTATTCCACATCACCATCGAAAGGCACATTCACTTCGACCTGACCATGCCAGTGGCTGGTGGGCATGATATGCGGTGCGCGAAACTCAATCTCCATACGCTGATATTCTGAGTACAGTGATAGCGGGCTGCGGGTCTGCTTTTCATCGCTGCTACACATAAAGTTATCAGTATTCATGGATGGCTCTCTTTCCTGGATTATCAGAATTATGACATGAGTGGGGGAGAATGACTGCGAATGGGAGCACGGTTTTCACCCTCTTCCCAGAGGGATGCGGGGACCGCCCGAGGATAAGGAGGCTGAAATCTCTGCTTTTCAGTTAATTTATTCCCATAAACTTAGATTTACTGATGCTTCACTCAGGATCTGAGTTTATGGGAATGCTCGAGGGGGAAGCCGGAAGTTTTCTGTGGTATCGCCTGCCATGATGAAGACATTCAAGCAAGCCTGGAGATCTGAATGATGTCTGCACCCAAAATTACATTTATCGGCGCTGGTTCGACAATTTTCGTTAAAAATATTCTTGGTGATGTGTTTCACCGTGAGGCGCTGAAAACGGCGCATATCGCTCTGATGGACATTGATCCCACACGGCTGGAAGAGTCGCACATTGTGGTGCGCAAGCTGATGGATTCAGCAGGGGCCAGCGGCAAAATCACCTGCCACAGCGAACAGAAAGAAGCCTTACAGGGCGCCGATTTTGTGGTGGTGGCGTTTCAGATTGGCGGTTATGAACCCTGCACAGTGACTGATTTTGAGGTCTGTAAGCGCCACGGTCTGGAACAAACCATTGCCGATACGCTGGGGCCGGGCGGCATTATGCGTGCGCTACGTACCATTCCGCACTTGTGGCAGATTTGCGAGGACATGACGGAAGTTTGCCCCGATGCCACCATGCTCAATTACGTTAACCCGATGGCGATGAATACCTGGGCGATGTATGCCCGCTATCCGCATATCAAACAGGTGGGGCTGTGCCACTCGGTGCAGGGAACGGCGGAAGAGCTGGCCCGCGACCTGAATATCGATCCGTCCACGCTGCGTTATCGTTGCGCTGGTATCAACCATATGGCGTTCTACCTGGAGCTGGAGCGCAAAACCGCAGACGGCAGTTACGTGAATCTCTACCCGGAACTGCTGGCAGCGTATGACGCAGGGCAGGCACCGAAACCGAATATTCATGGTAATACTCGCTGCCAGAATATTGTGCGCTATGAAATGTTCAAAAAACTGGGCTACTTCGTCACGGAGTCATCAGAACATTTTGCCGAATATACGCCGTGGTTTATTAAGCCAGGTCGTGAGGATTTGATTGAGCGTTATAAAGTGCCGCTGGATGAGTACCCGAAACGCTGTGTTGAACAGTTGGCGAACTGGCATAAAGAGCTGGAGGAGTATAAGAACGCCTCCCGGATTGATATTAAACCGTCGCGGGAATATGCCAGCACGATTATGAACGCTATCTGGACCGGCGAGCCGAGTGTGATTTACGGCAACGTCCGTAACGATGGATTGATTGATAACCTGCCACAAGGATGCTGCGTGGAAGTGGCCTGTCTGGTTGACGCCAATGGTATTCAGCCAACCAAAGTTGGTGCACTGCCTTCGCATCTGGCTGCCCTGATGCAAACCAACATCAACGTACAAACGCTGCTGACCGAAGCCATTCTCACCGAAAATCGTGACCGTGTTTACCACGCCGCAATGATGGACCCGCACACCGCCGCCGTGCTGGGCATTGACGAAATTTATGCTCTTGTTGACGACCTGATTACCGCTCACGGCGACTGGCTACCTGGCTGGTTGCACCGCTAAGGTGTAATCGCTTCCGGCGCTCTGGTGATTAAGCCATAGCGCCGTAACTGGCGGCAGTGAAGACGAGCGAGCAATATCACTGTCGTTAATGCGCCAAGCAACGCACAGAACATATCGGATTGCGTGTCCCACTGGTCGCCCTGCGTACCGAGAAAATCATCCGCTCCCTGGCCCATCGCCAGCGCCGCCCACCACTCGATCAACTCATACATGGCGCTTATCGCCAGCGCTACGCAGCAGACCAGGAACGCCACCATTTTACGTCCGCGCACGTACATCCCGCGCACGAGGATTTCTCGCGCTACCAGTGCAGGTACCAGCCCCTGGAAAAAATGCCCCAGCTTGTCATACGGATTACGGCTCAACCCTAACCATTCCTGCACCTCAAAACCGATGGGGACTTTCGCGTAAGTGTACTGCCCGCCGACCATCAGGATGATGGCGTGAAAGAAGATGAGCGTATAGAGCAGCGGCGTTAACGGGTAACGTCTGGCGGTGGCAAGCAGTAGCGGCACCACAATAATCACTGGTGTCACTTCCATCAGCCAGGTGAGTTTGTCATGGGCCGAAATGCCGGTATAAATCAGGATTAACGTGAGCGCCAGTGCGCCGGTGTTAAGAATTAACGGCTTGAGTGTGCGGGTCATGGTGAGTTCGCAAGTCAGGGAAAATACTGACTATTCACCAGCAAGCGTGAAATTACAACCGCAGAAGAGGTGGCCCGGGGGGATCACCTGGCAGCATGCCGCCAGGCGCCGGGCCGAAGAGGTTACTTAGTGCAGTTCGCGCACTGTTTGTTGACGATCTGCTGGAAGAAGTCGTTGCCTTTGTCATCGACCAGGATAAACGCCGGGAAATCTTCTACTTCGATTTTCCAGATTGCTTCCATACCCAGCTCCGGATAAGCGACACATTCCAGATGCTTGATGCTCTGCTGCGCCAGTACCGCCGCCGGGCCGCCGATGCTACCGAGGTAGAAGCCGCCGTGTTTATGGCACGCGTCGGTAACCTGCTGACTGCGGTTACCTTTCGCCAGCATGATCATGCTGCCGCCGTGGGATTGCAGCAGATCCACGTAGGAGTCCATACGACCTGCGGTGGTTGGGCCAAGTGAACCTGATGGATAACCGGCAGGCGTTTTCGCCGGACCTGCGTAGTAGATCGGGTGATCTTTGATGTACTGCGGCAGTTCTTTACCGGCGTCAATCAGCTCTTTCAGCTTGGCGTGCGCAATATCGCGACCCACGATAATGGTGCCGGTGAGCGACAAACGAGTAGAAACCGGATATTGCGAAAGCTGGGCGAGGATCTCTTTCATCGGGCGGTTAAGGTCAACTTTCACCGCTTCGCCTTCACCCGCCTGGCGCAGTTCTTCCGGAATGTACTGGCCTGGGTTGTGTTCCAGTTTTTCGATCCAGATACCTTCGCGGTTAATTTTCGCTTTGATGTTACGGTCAGCGGAACAGGAAACGCCCATACCGACCGGGCAGGAAGCGCCGTGACGCGGCAGGCGGATTACGCGGATATCGTGAGCAAAATATTTACCGCCAAATTGCGCGCCGAGGCCGAGTTTCTGGGCTTCTTCCAGCAGTTCTTGTTCCAGCTGGACATCGCGGAATGCCTGACCGTGCTCGTTCCCTTCGGTCGGCAGTTCATCGTAATAGTGAGCGCTTGCTAACTTGACGGTTTTCAGGTTGGTTTCCGCAGAAGTGCCGCCAATCACAAACGCGATATGGTACGGCGGGCAGGCTGCGGTACCGAGGGTGCGCATTTTCTCGACGAGGAAGTTTTTCAGTTTACCCGGAGTCAGCAGGGCTTTAGTTTCCTGATAGAGATACGTTTTGTTGGCAGAACCGCCGCCTTTGGCGACGCAGAGGAATTTGTACTCATCGCCATCTACCGCGTACAGGTCGATTTGCGCAGGCAGGTTAGTGCCAGTGTTGACCTCTTTGTACATGTCCAGCGGCGCGTTCTGTGAATAGCGCAGGTTATCTTCGATATAGGTGTTATAGACGCCTTTCGACAGCGCTTCTTCATCACCACCGCCGGTCCATACGCGCTGACCTTTTTTACCAACAATGATCGCGGTGCCGGTATCCTGGCAGGTCGGCAGCACGCCTTTGGCGGCGATTTCGGAGTTTCTCAAGAATTGCAGCGCCACGTACTTATCGTTCTCGCTGGCTTCTGGGTCGTGAAGAATAGAAGCAACCTGTTTCTGGTGTGCCGGGCGGAGCATGAAAGAGGCGTCGTGGAAGGCTTGCTGCGCCAGCAGGGTCAGGGCTTCTGGTTCCACTTTCAGGATGGTTTCGCCATTGAATTCGGCAACGCTAACGTAATCGGAAGTGAGCAGATAGTATTCGGTGTTGTCTTTCCCCATCGGGAAAGGCGCCTGGTAGATAAAGGGTTTGTTTGACATAGCTTCCAGCCTGTAACTCTGTATTTGTTATACGAAAATGGCGTGCCGCACAGCGACGGGCGGCACGCAAAGTGCATTTATAAGAACCCGTACATCGCGGCGAAGATCCAGCCAAAGACGCAAGATACGCTCACGCCAATCAACCCTGGCAGAATAAAGCTGTGGTTGATGACGAAGCGACCGATGTGGGTGGTGCCGGAACGGTCAAACTGAATCGCTGCCAGATCGCTTGGATAGGTCGGCAGGATGTAATAACCGTAGCAAGCCGGTGCTGAAGCCACGATGTAAGCCGGGTCAACGCCAATCGCCAGTGCGACAGGAACAATCGCCGCCAGCGCCGCGGCCTGGGAGTTTACAAACTTGGAAACCAGCAGCAGAACAATGGCATAGGCCCACGGATACTCTTTCACCATTTCGCCCAGTACGCCCTGAATTTCAGACATATGCGCACCGAACATGGTTTCTGCCATCCATGCGATACCGTACACCGCCACGATGGCGATCATACCGGAACGAAAGACTTCGTTTTTTGAGATAGACGCGGGATTGGTTTTGGTCAGGATAATAATCAGCGCCCCGGTCAGCAGCATAAACATCTGAATAACCAGCACCATCGACAGCGGTTTGCCGCCGAAGGACGGACGCAGGTCCGAATCAGCACCGAGAAGTGCGACCACGGCAATTGCCCCGAGGAAGATCCACATTGCCAGCCAGTTGCTTTTCGGCAGTTTTTTATCCAGCAGCGTCGCGGTGTCACCGTAAACGTACTCACGGTTTTCCGGTACGGAGATGAATTTCTGGAACTCTTCGTCTTTATCCAGATCTTTACCGCGGAACCAGCTGAAGATACCGATCGCCAGGATACCGAGTAACGTCGATGGAATGGTGATTGCCAGCAGGTCGAGGAACTCAAGGTGACGACCATCAAAGGTAACGTTACCCAGCATTGCGACCAGTGAAACTACCGCAACCGACACCGGACTGGCGATAATCCCCATCTGTGCACCGATAGAGCTTGCCGCCATCGGACGTTCCGGACGGATATTGTTCTTAATTGCCACGTCGTAGATGATTGGCAGGATGGTGTAAACCACGTGACCTGTACCGCAAAGAATGGTCAGCGTACAGGTAACAAACGGCGCGACAATGGAGACATATTTCGGATTGCGGCGCAGCAGTTTCTCGGCAATTTGCAGCATGACGTCAAGGCCGCCCGAGGCTTGCAACGTGGCCGATGCCGCCACCACCGCGATGATAACCAGCATAACATCAACCGGTGGTTTACCTGGCTGAAGATGGAAGACGAATACCAGAATGACGAGGCCGATACCGCCTAATAAACCTAGCGCGATACCGCCCTTTCTGGCGCCATAGAACAGACATATCAATATTATGATAAGTTGGATAGTAAATAACATTTGTGAACCCTCGCGATAATCCCATTTAAATTTCTACTGAATAGAACGCAGTCTCGTTCTGTTTGTATGAACTTTTTTCAGAGCCTGACTAATATCCTTTTGGTCGTTACTGGCCTGAGTAATTACTTCACAGTGAATATTGGCTGATTCAGGCAGCAATAAATTAATACACTGTGATAAGCGACTTTTTCAGAGAAAAATACTCTCTGGCGATGGGGTTATAGTTTGTGCTGCGCAGATGTTAATAATTTGTTTTCTACTATCTTATTGATATTTATTGGTATATTTTTTGTTCTAATGGCGGTTATAGATTATTCTGATCTACCCATTTGTGGGTAAAAATACACATAATGCGGGTGACATAATAGTTAATTAACTTTTGTTAGCGTTTTGAAATTAAAAACACTATTTATCCTAAAGAATATTAAATCGATGAAATGAGAAGGGGATAATTATATTTGATCTGGCACAAGTTTTACTGATGGACGATGTAACTTGTGCCAGTGCTCTTTTGCATTACTGCAATAATTGTTACTTGCGGATAACCAATGGTGCGTTATTGGCAATATTGTTTCAGTAATGAGTAATGTTCCGCTTGAATACGGTAACGGTAAACCGGACGACCCGTGACGCCATAATGAATGCTGGTAAATAAGATGTGGCAGTTGACCAGCCAGATCAGGTACTTGCGGCAGGAAACGCGCGAGATGTTCACCTCGTTGGCCAACTCGTCGGTTGAAAACTCATAGTCCTGATGCGCGTCAATCCACTGGCACAGCGTGCGTAACGTCTGCGGCGTTAAGCCTTTTGGCAAGCGACGAGGATCCTGCTCGTTGGAGCTGCTGCCGTGGATTAGCTGATCCAGCTCGGCCTGGTCATAATACTGATGTTTTTCCAGCGCCATTTTCTTTTGTCGCCAGCCGGTGAGTGCCTCTTCAAAGCGTGATGCCTGGAAGGGTTTTATCAGGTAATCAACAACGCCGTAATGCAGCGAATCTTTAATCGTCGCGGCATCGGCGGCGGAAGAGATGACTATCACATCGCTTTTGCAGCGAGCGTTATGCAGTACCGGAAGTAAATCGAGCCCGTTCTCCTTCTGCATATAGATATCGAGCAATATCAGGTCAATAGACGTGTCGCTGTTGAAAATTATCTCTTTGGCTTTTTCCAGTGTCGAGGCCGTTCCGCAGCATTGAAAGCCCGGGATCTGCGCCACGTATCGGCGATTCAGCTCCGCCACCATTGCGTCGTCATCGATAATTAATACATTGATCATTTGCTCGACTTCTCCCCGTCCCAGGGTATCTGGACAAAAAATTGTGTGAAAATCCCGGGTTCCGATTCTACGGCGATACTGCCGTCGAGATTTTCTACCTGTTGTTTGACAAGAGCTAAACCGACGCCTCGTTCGCTTCCTTTTGTCGAGACACCTTTGTCAAAAATGTGATCGATTTTGTCGGGTGCGATCCCCGGTCCATCATCGTTAACTTCACAGTGCAGCCAGCCGTGACGGTAGTGCAATGTTACGCTAATTTCGCCTCCGGGTTCCGGCCCTAATGCCTCCAGCGCGTTTTCTATCAGATTTCCCAACGTGGTAATCAGCGTCGCGACCTGGTCTTCACTGCCGCTGTCGGGCAACTGGCTCTCGCTGTTTAAAATCAGCGTATGGCCTAAATCGGTCGCGCGGTTAATCTTGCTGATTAAAAAACCAGCGATAACCGGCGATTTGATCTTGCCCAACAGAGAGCCAATCTCTTCCTGATAGTTATTGGCTGTTTTGAGAATGTAATCTTCCAACTGCTTATAACTCTTCAGATGCAATAATCCGAGAATCACGTGCAATTTATTCATAAATTCGTGGGATCGTTCACGAAGTGCGTCAGCATAGTTGACCAGACCATCCAATCGCTGCATCAGTTTACGTACTTCAGTTTTATCCCTGAAGGTTGAAATGGCACCGATGATAACTCCATTACTGCGCACCGGAACGGTGTTGATCAGTAATAGCCGATCTTTGACGGTAATCTCTTCGTCGCGGCGCGGCGTACCGTCGCGTAACACTTCCGAAACATCTACTACCTGTGACCACGAGTGGCTTAGCGTCGACAGTTTCTCATCGTCCTGCGACTTACGGTAATTCAGCAATTCTTGTGCGGCATCGTTGATCAGCGTGACCTCGCCGCGATCGTCCACGGCAACGACGCCTTCTTTGATAGACTGCAACATGGCCTGGCGTTGCTCAAACAGTGTGGATATTTCGTAGGGTTCCAGGCCGAAAAGCATTTTTTTCAGCACCTTAACCAGAATGCAGGTGCCGATGAGGCCGACCAGCATGCCAAATAACACCGACCAGATAATGCTCCAGCGACTGTCATTGATCTGTTGGGTCACGCGGCTTAACTCAAGGCCGATCGCCACCACGCCAATCTGTTTATTATTCTCATCATAGATGGGGGTAAATACGCGTAAAGCCTGCGCCAGAAAACCGCGATTGATAGCGACATTTTCTTCGCCATTCAGCGCGTTAAGGATGTCATCACCTTTAAATGGCTGACCAATACGCTGGGCTTCAGGATGCGAGTAGCGAAGACTTTGCATATCGGTAACGACAATAAACAGCAGATCGTTACGTTTGCGCACGGCTTCCGCGATGGCCTGGATCCCGCTCTCCTGCGGTTTTTTCTGCAAGCCCTGACGGATTTCCGGCGAATCGGCAAGGGTACGCGCCACCGCCAGCGCCTTGTTGGCCAGTCCGTCACGCGTCATATCACTGATTTGCGAGAAGTAAATCAGGTGCACCACCAACAGTACCGAGAACAGCACCGCGCTGACCATTAAGATCACTGTGGTACTCAATTTCATCGGACGTTTGCGTAACTTGCGGTAGGGCAATGAATGTCTCATCAGCTTCCTTGTGTGACAAATTTCTTAAGCATTATCTCTGATGAGGCAGGTAATTCAAAGGGAGTAAGAATAATTGGCTATATAGGGGGAGAGGCTCTGGAAACTGAAACTGCCGGTGCTGTATGAAGATTCCGGGCTATGCTTATTGCGAAAACCATACTGATGAGAGAGGGAAGGTCATGGAGCAGGATCTACTGGACGGTGGTTATCGCTGCTATACCGGCGAAAAGATCGATGTCTGGTTCAACACTGCAATATGTCAGCATTCTGGCAATTGCGTACGTGGCAACGGCAAGTTATTTAATCTCAAACGTAAGCCGTGGATCATGCCGGATGAAGTGGACGTCGCCACTGTAGTGAAAGTGATTGATACGTGCCCGAGCGGCGCACTGAAATACCGTCATAAATAAGCGAGGGAAAAATGGAAATACGTGAAGGTCACAATAAATTTTACATCAATGACGAGCAGGGTAAGCAAATCGCTGAAATTGTCTTTGTGCCGACTGGAGAGAATTTAGCGATTATCGAACATACCGATGTTGATGAAAGCCTGAAAGGGCAAGGGATTGGTAAACAGTTGGTTGCGAAAGTCGTGGAAAAAATGCGCCGGGAAAAACGAAAAATTATCCCACTGTGCCCATTTGCGAAACACGAATTTGATAAAACGCGTGAGTATGATGATATTCGCAGTTGATGAGTAACGATATTTTTCATGCTCTGCGTAATGCGATGCAGGGGAGTATCTGAAGGGTCGGGGGATGCACAAAGAATGGTCAGAGAGAGCTTTTTCTTGTCCCAAGTCATCCCCTTTAGTGAGCAAAAAAAAAAGAATATCTCCTATATGAGAATCATCAATCGGGGTTAATAAACTTTGCATCCCCAGGGCATTTAATATTGATAGGAGTCTTATTATGGAAGGTAAAAAAAAGTTCAATACTTATGTCGTTTCTTTTGATTATCCATCATCTTATTCCTCAGTTTTCTTAAGGTTAAGATCATTGATGCATGATATGAACTTCTCCTCTATAGTGGCTGATGAATATGGAATACCACGACAATTGAATGAGAATTCTTTCGCAATAACGACATCATTAGCCGCAAGTGAAATTGAAGATTTAATCAGGATCAAATGCTTAGACTTGCCAGATATTGATTTTGACCTCAACATTATGATAGTTGATGACTATTTCCGTCAGTTTTACAAGTAGCCAGGAAGGATAAGAAGAACATAAAAAATGACACTATTCTCTAAAATATTAATTTTTTATGTGATTGGTGTGAACATATCCTTTGTCATTATCTGGTTTATCTCACATGAGAAAACACATATTCGTTTACTTAGTGCATTCCTGGTAGGAATAACCTGGCCAATGAGTCTGCCTGTGGCATTACTTTTTTCTCTCTTTTAGGAGCTGTGGTTGAGTGGATCCGCTGGTTATCTTGAAACGAAGCGTCTCTCCTCAAAAATTGATTTGCGGAACGACGAACGAAGCAGTCGCCTGGCTGCTTCGTTCATTAAAGTGAAACTTATTTCTGTGGACGCATCGCCGGGAAGAGAATAACGTCGCGAATAGTATGACTGTTAGTAAACAGCATAATCATTCGGTCGATACCAATTCCCAGACCTGCGGTTGGCGGCAGACCATATTCCAACGCAGTCACGTAATCTTCGTCGTAGAACATCGCTTCGTCGTCACCTGCAGCTTTGGCGTTAACCTGTTCCTGGAAACGTTCAGCCTGATCTTCTGCGTCGTTTAATTCGCTAAAACCATTACCGATTTCACGACCACCGATGAAGAATTCAAAACGGTCGGTGATTTCCGGGTTAACATCATTACGGCGCGCCAGCGGTGACACTTCTGCCGGATACTCAGTAATAAAGGTTGGCTGAATCAGATGTGCTTCTGCAACTTCATCAAAGATTTCGGTGACAATACGTCCCAGCCCCCAGCTTTTCTCTACTGTAATACCGATAGATTCAGCTAATGCTTTAGCGGCATCAAAATTATCCAGGTCGGCCATCTCAGTTTCTGGACGATATTTTTTGATTGCTTCGCGCATGGTGAGTTTTTCAAACGGTTTGCCGAAATCAAACACATGCTCGCCATAAGTGACTTTAGTGGTACCCAGTACCTCTTGTGCCAGGGTGCGGAACAGTGACTCTGTCAGTTCAATCAAATCGTGGTAATCCGCATACGCCATGTAGAGTTCCATCATCGTGAACTCAGGATTATGACGAACAGAAATACCTTCATTACGGAAGTTACGGTTGATTTCGAATACCCGTTCAAAACCACCTACAACCAGACGTTTCAGATACAGCTCCGGCGCGATACGCAGATACATATCTAAATCCAGAGCATTATGATGGGTAATAAACGGGCGAGCAGATGCCCCACCTGGAATTACCTGCATCATCGGGGTTTCTACTTCCATAAAGCCGCGCGCGACCATGAACTGGCGGATAGCGGCCAGAATTTTTGAACGGACAACAAACGTTTGACGGGATTTATCGTTAGCGATGAGGTCCAGATAACGTTGACGATAACGGACTTCCTGATCCTGCAGACCATGGAATTTATCTGGTAAAGGACGTAGTGCTTTAGTCAGCAGGCGTAACTCAGTACAGTGAATGGAAAGCTCACCAGTTTGCGTCTTAAACAGCGTACCGCGGGCACCGATAATGTCACCCAGGTCCCATTTTTTAAACTGATCGTTATAAACACCTTCTGGCAGGCTATCTCGTGCAACGTACAGTTGAATACGGCCACCGACATCCTGCAATGTTACAAAGGAGGCTTTCCCCATGATTCGACGGGTCATCATTCGGCCAGCAATCGAGACTTCAATGTTTAAGGATTCCAGTTCCTGGTTATCCTTCGCATCGAACTCTTCGTGCAACTGGTCAGAAGTATGGTCGCGGCGAAAATCATTGGGAAACGCCACGCCTTGCTGACGCAGCGCTGCCAGTTTTTCGCGACGATTTCTCATTTCATCGTTAAAATCAATAGCCTCATTGGCTCCCTGTGTTTCTTGTTCAGACATTTTGGTTCCTCTTAATCCAGCTTTCAATTTAGCGTAGATAAAGAGACAGATCGGTACACTGTATTATCTGCCTCGACTATTAGTAACTCAGTTCATCTTATCTAAACCAACGCTTACCTCAAGTTGATATCACTAATAAATAACCATAAAAATGGTTTAAATATCTTATTAATCTGGGATTTGCTAGTGTGATTAACTGAAAGGCAATTAGTTTATAACTAATTGTTTTTACAGCAGTTAATCGTTGCTTTCCTGTATCATATTCGTCGGAGTGCTAAACAGAAATCGGGTAGCAAAGGCCAATGCCACGATGATCGCGACACAAGCCAACGTCCACTCTCCCATCTGGGAAAAGAATCGCTGGTAAGCTGCAATTGCCATACCGCTAATTTGCGACTCAGTCGTCTGTTGTGCCACTACGCCTGCCAGCCAGTTGGCGACCGCGCCTGTTGCCAGCATATAAATACCGGTTAATACGCCAGACATTTTCAGACGCGTGATTTGCGCAATCGCCACCGGGTCAATAAAGAGTTCGGCAAAGCCCATTAGCGCCAGCCCGGATATCATCACACCCATTGACGCTTGACCGCCAGCCGCTGCATGTCGGGCATCAAATGCCAGCAACATAAAGCCACAAGCCATCAGCAGTAAGCCAAAGGCAAACTTCAGCCAGACGCGCAATGTTGAATTGCCGCGGCTTTCTGGCGACGCCAGCCAGGCCAGAACAACCCCAGCGAGCATCACCGCAATTGCATTCACTGACTGGAATAGCGCAGTAGGTACTTCAATATTGAATGCCTGACGATTCACAAAGCGATCGATAAACAAGCTGATGGTACTGCCGCCCTGTTGTGCCAGTACCCAGAACAACGTCCCGACAAACATCAACAATACAATTTGCCAAAGAGCACGGCGGTGTTCGGGGAATTTGATCATCATGCGGGCAATGATTTGTGCAGCAATAAGGCAAACAATCGCCAGCAAATATCCGGACCAGTCGTTCTCCAGCAGCAGGGTAAAAAATACTGGGGCTAAACAGAGCATCACCACTAACCAGCTCCATACCGGTAAGGCAAATTTCACGCGAGTGAGCGCTTTTTTATCCATGCTACGCGTGGACTGGAAATGACGATGACCGCTTAAGAAAATCAACAAACCGATAAACATGCCGCCACCCGCAAGGGCAAAGCCAACATGCCAGCCATACCACTGAGCAGCCAGGCCGCAGGCGATGGGGGCTGCGATAGAGCCAATATTGCCCGCGGCATACAGCAGCGAAAAACCGCCATCACGTCGATGATCGTTCTCGTCGTAGAGCTCGCCAAGCAAACAGCTGATGTTTGATTTGAATAAACCGTAGCCACAAATAATGATTGCCAGCGCCAGATACAGGCTAAAGGTTGAATTTGTATCAATGCCCAGCACCACATGGCCAAGGGTCATTAACAGCGCGCCGGCAATTACCGCAGTGCGGTTGCCGAGCAGGCGGTCGGCAAGCCAGCCGCCGAGAATAGGGGTAACGTAAACCAAAGAAGCGTATGCGCTGAACAGGCTGATGGCATGGTTATCATCAAAACCA
The DNA here is from genome assembly GCF_005845405.1 of Escherichia sp. E4930. Classification (NCBI taxonomy): domain Bacteria; kingdom Pseudomonadati; phylum Pseudomonadota; class Gammaproteobacteria; order Enterobacterales; family Enterobacteriaceae; genus Escherichia; species Escherichia sp. E4930. The sequence goes on from NZ_VCDZ01000008.1 coordinate 28,485, forward strand.
AGCTGATGGGTGAGATAGAGAATGAGTAAGGCACGCATGCCGTAAAAACTGAAGTACTCCCAGATCTGGATCGCCACGATATAGTATATCGCGCGCGGCTGTGAGGGTGTTTTCATGTGTTCTCCTTATGAGCAAAAAAGGGAAGTGGCAAGCCACTTCCCTTGTACTAGCTAATTATTTTTTGCCTTCTTCTTTCAATACCTTAACGGTATAGCGGCCATCAGCCTGACGGTATGCACCGTGAATATCGGTTTCAAAGCCCGGATAGTGAGCGCCGATTTCACACAGCATCTGCAGGAACTCCAGAACCGGACGGCTTTCTTCGGTGATCATTTCACCCGGCATTACCAGAGGAACTCCCGGCGGATACGGAAGGATCATATTGGCGTTAATACGACCTACCATTTCGTCGAGGTAAACTTCTTCGGTCATACCGTGCAGCTCTTTCTGGAACGCAGCATACGGAGTCATTACCATTGTCGGCAGCACTTCAAATGCGCGATACATCAGATCCGGCAGATTGTGGTGAACAATCAGTTTGTGGATATTCTGAGCCAGTTCCTGAATACGCATGTTTTCATAGAATTCAGGGTCTTCACGATACAGAGACGGCAGCATGTTTTTCACACGCAGGTTCAGGTCGAACGCACGTTTGAAGTCAGTCAGAGCACGCAGCAGGCTCAGTGCTTTGGTCTTATCGATACCGATGCTGAACAGGAACAGCAGGTTATACGGGCCGGTTTTCTCAACAATGATGCCATGTTCGTCGAGGTATTTCGCCACGATGCTGGCCGGAATACCAAAGTCGCTCATGGTGCCGTCTTTTTCCATCCCCGGAGTCAGCAGAGTGACTTTGATCGGGTCAAGATACATGTGCTCGTTATCGATGTTTTTGAAGCCGTGCCAGGTGCTGTCAGAACGCAGCGGCCAGCATTCAGTGGTATCGATATGATCCGGCTGCCATACATCAAAGAACCAGCCATCAGATTCCGTTCTCAGACGTTTGATCTCTTTACGGAACTTGATCGCACGTTCAATGGAACCGTCGATCAGGCGTTTACCGGCATTACCTTTCATCATCGCCGCAGCAGTTTCAGTGGACGCCACGATACCGTAGTGCGGAGAAGTGGTGGTGTGCATCATGTAGGCTTCGTTAAAGGTTTCTTCGTTTACGTCACCTTTAACGTGGATCATGGAAGCCTGAGAGAACGCCGCCAGCAGTTTGTGAGTGGACTGGGTTTCGTAAATCACTTTCCCTTCGACACGGCCACCGCTCATACCGCATTTACCTTCGTAAATCGGTGAGAAGTTGGTGTAAGGCACCCACGCGGAGTCAAAGTGGATGGATTTCACATCCAGCGTTTTCTTAATGAAGTCGGTGTTGTACAGCAGACCATCATAGGTAGAGTTGGTAATTACGGCATGTACCGGCCAGGTTGCGTTTGGTGTTTCTTTAACGCGCTTAGCAATGGTTGCGTGCTGGAATTCACTCTGTGGGATACCGCCAAGAATACCGTAAGCGTTACGGGTCGGGCGGAAATAGATTGGCGTAACATCGCTCATCATCATCAGATGGGTCAGCGATTTGTGGCAGTTACGGTCAATCAGAATGGTGCTGCCTGCCGGAGCAGAGTACATACCAACAATTTTGTTCGCAGTGGAAGTACCGTTGGTCACCATGTAGCTGCGCTCTGCGTTAAAGACGCGAGCGATATACTGTTCTGCTTCTTTGTGTGGACCGCTGTGATCCAGCAGGGAACCCAGTTCAGATACTGAAATGGAAATATCAGATTTCATGGTGTTCGGACCAAAGAAATCATAGAACAGGCTACCTACCGGGCTTTTCTGGAATGCAGTACCGCCCATGTGACCAGGAGTACAGAAAGTATATTTACCTTCACGAACATATTTAAACAGCGCTTTGGTCAGCGGAGGCAGAATAGTGTTGATATATTCGTCAGTGGTCTGCTTGATCTTGTTAGCAATATCATCAGCAGCACCCAGCGCATATTCAAAGAAGCTAATCTGTAAACGCAGATCGTTCAGACTTACATCGAGTGTGGAATATGTATTAGCGAACGCGTACAACGGCAGGTTCTCGTTCATTTTGCTAATTTCTTCGCACAACTCGAGATTATATTTATCCCAGTCAAAAATAACGCCGCACAGACGCGCATTGTTTTCGATCAGTTTTAATAAGTCGTCACGGTCGTTCGGGTAAACAATCTGGAAGTTCAGACGTTCAAGCGCGCGATGAAGTTCACGGATGGGTTCTTCTTTAAAATAAACCCCCATGTGATTCAATATTGCAATAACGTTCATAGTCATATCTCCAGGTAAAAAAGGCCCCTCCCAACACATGGGACAAAATGAAAGGAGGAGCCTCGGAAAATACTTTTAATTAATGTGCGTTAGATGCTGTGTGGTTATCCATTGAGTGGCTCTGGCGCTCGTGCATTTTGCGAGCGTAGAACATCAGGATAATCAGGCTGACGATGAAGGTACCTGCCAGCTCGAAGGAGCTTGCGCCCATCAGAGCGATGAAGCAGAACACGCAACCCAGTACAGAGCAGATCAGGCTGACAAAGTTGCGGATGTTAACGCCTTCAAAACGAATCAGGTCAACGCAAGAGTAGAAGTACGGCAGCATAGTCAGCAGTACTGCGATACCGGTCAGTTCACCGAACAGGTCAGATGCTTTACCACCGGCAGAGTTCATCAGAGTGATGAGGATCATCAGGGCAGTCATTTTCACTGCAGCCAGCAGCAGACCTTTTTTCGGAATACCGTTGCTGTCGACTTCACCATAAACTTTCGGGAAGTTACCGTCGTTAGCGGCACGTACACCTGCCTGGCCTACCAGCATCATCCAGGAGCCCAGAGAAGTCAGGCACGCAAAGGCGGTGAATGCAGAAACCAGCGGCGCAGCCCAGTTACCGAGGATAGTTGAGGCACTGATTGCAAACGGAGCACCGGAAGCTGCCATTACAGAAGACGGATACATACCGGAAAGCACCTGAGTCGCAGCAATGTAAACAATACCTGCTAAACCAGTACCCAGCATGGTTGCCAGTGGAACGGTACGTTTCGGGTTTTTAACCATACCAGTACTTACAGCTGCGGATTCAACACCCACGAAGGCCCACAGGCAGAGCAGAATACTTTTAATGATCGCATGACCATCAGTGGTACCCGCAGTATTCCAGTTAGCTGCATAAGTTGCAGCATCAAACCAATGCCAGCCAACAATAGCAGTCATAACCACAGGAATAAGAACCAGCACCAGGCCAATAGTGGTTAAACGGCTTACCCAGGTACCGCCGAGCATATTTACAAAGGTAAATACCCAGACGATAGCAATACAAGCGATACCCGCCGGAACAGGATCATTTAATACTGGGAAGAAGGTGGAAAGATAAGATACAGCGGTAATACCAATCGCCAGGTTACCAATCCAGTTAGCATGGTAATAAAGAACACCTGTCTGAAAACCAAATGCAGGGGAAATTTCTCCAGCATAAGCAATTGGGCCACCTTGTTGCGGGTTCTTTGTTGCCAGTCGGGCATATACATAAGCCAGCGACATTGCACCAATAATAGAGATGATCCAACCCCAGATAGCAATACCACCGATACTTGCAAGGTTCGCGGGTAATAATGCAATACCGCTCCCCATCATATTACCGGCAACAACACCGGTACAGGCAAATAGCCCAATCTTCTTGGCAGAACTCATGCTCTTCTCCTAATTTCATTTTAGAATTTGGAGTCCGGGTCATGATGTATAACTATTTACTGACCAGACCAAACTGGCGACAAGACTACTCAAAAAAAAAGATTAATCCTAAAGATTAGGTGAAATAATACAAAAGTTTATGTCAGTGAGGATTTTAGCTCTTCATCAACAGATCAGAATCGCAAGTTGATATCATGAAAAGATAAACATTCAATATTTACAATGAGTTATGAGAAAGTTTCTGGTTAAATTTATGTAATAAAAAGTTATGCAGCAAATAAATTGCTGCAACATGTTATGTCAATAAATATACAAGCGTTTAACGCTTAAAATCCCCGCGAATGAATCAATCCAGGATTTGTTTATTCTGACGCGAGAAATTTGTCGAGATAAGGAACAACATAAGAAACAGAAGTCTGGAATATGCCATTTTCAATCCAGTAAAGGGTGTTTGCTCCTGGGCGTAAATTAAAGGCGGTGAGATATGCATCAGCAGCTTCTCGGTTCATCCCCTTCATCTCATAAACTTTGCCAAGCAACACATAATTTAGCCAGGACATTTCAAGGTCAATACCAGTATTTATCGCCTGATAAGATTCGTCTGTTTTTCCTTTTGTCAGAGCACTGACCGCTTTTATTTGATAGAGAATGGCCAGATTATTCATTCCTGGCAGTGTAGCAATGTTATCAATTTCTGTGTTCAGTGCTGCTAATTGTTTTTCATCTAAAGGATGCTGAGAATGACGTACTATATCAACTAATGCTTTCTCTGCTCTCGCGTAGGTAAATTCGGGAGATGATTGAACAATCTCACCTAATAACTCACTGGCACGGTTCAATGATTTATCATCACCATGCATTAAATAATCATGTGCCTGATAAAAATTAGTTAATAACGCACCACGATGAGGCAAAATTTGTTGGAGCATCTCCTGCATTCGTTGTGGCCAAGGTTGATTTAACGCTTTTGACAAACTCTCCAGTAAATCATTTTGAATCGCCAGCTGATTACCGTTAGTGATGACATAACGTTTATCCAGCATGGTCGAACCATCTGCATTGTCTACCAATTTCACCGACATAAAGCACTGTTGAGCGCGGTATTGGCGCTGATTAACAAACGCAATAGATAATGTTTTACCGGAACTGCTCGGTTCATCAATGTTGTAGTTGATTTTGTCATGAACCATAAAAGTGGAGAAGGTATTAAGTGACGTAGCCACCAAATCACCCACACCTATCGCGTAAGAGAGCTGATACGGGGAAGTCCAGCTGTTACAACTCTTATTCACCATATTAATGTCAATATCGCGTGGATTGAGCAAAATACGCGATTTACTCATAGGAAGACGCGTTTCAAGACTGGAAAACGCCACCAGTGCTACACAGATACCTAACGACAACAGGAAAAAAAACCATACCCAAAAGGTAGTGAATCGTTTGCTTTTAACTGGGGATTGTTCAGGTGGCGTTGCGGTGTTTTGAATGTTAAGACTGTGGGAAGGGGAATCTGTGTCAGGAATCGCCTCTGGTATAGGGGGAGGCGAAGATTGCATTATTTCTTCTCCCTCCTCTTCGCTGTACCAGATAACTGGCACCATTAATTTATAACCGCGCTTTGGTACAGTAGCGATATAGACAAGACTATCTTCATCATTATCTTTTAATGACTTACGCAGTTCTGAGATACTCTGCGTTACAACGTGATTGGTAACAATACTTCTCTTCCAGACATTATCGATAAGTTCATCTCTGCTAAGTACTTCGCCACTGTGTTGAGCAAAGAAAACCAGAAGATCGATTAGTCTCGGCTCAAGGGTAAGTTGACGCCCATTGCGACTAATTTGGTTTATGGACGGAGTAACAAGCCACTCGCCAACGCGAACTACAGGTTGTTGCATAATAAAAACTCATTCGAAAAGGGAATGGTGCAATGATAATTGCCATAACCTATTTTTACCATCTATAGATGGATGCGTTTACATATTACAGGTGAATGTGAGACGTTATTTTTACCAGCCGTAAACCTCTTGATTACATCGCCTTACGAAAGGACTTTAATGAGAATCAGAAGTAATTTGCCTTACCACCAGGATTGATTATCTTTGCCAAAGAAAACGTTCAGAAAATAATCCCCGGAAAATTGCCTGGAACGCTTACTATTTTAATGGATTGTTAGTCTTTGTATGATCAAACGGACTGATACATTTCTCTTTGTTCGCATCCAGGAAATCTCATCAGTCGGCGTTCTGTTTATGGATGCGTTACGCTCCTGATGACGTCATTTGACGTTCAACAGCATCACGGGGCCGCACGACATTTTGCGTCAGTCAGTGTCATAGCTCCGGGACAAATTTTCTCAAACAGGGGGATACCCGCAAAATGCTGGTGATGTGGGGAGAATTTGGTTGAGTTTGGTGGGAGTGATTTGGAGGAAGAACGGTTAAATCGTCGCGTCCTGAAACGAAAAACGGACCTCCGTGGAGGTCCGTTCATATGAATTTGGTGCCGGACTCGGAATCGAAGATTGCTTCTATCATGATGATATTAGTTTACTTTGTTTAGTTTGGTGAAAAATGTACCCTCTTTTGTACCCTCAGTCCCTTTTGCAGTGAAAAAGGAATCAAACCCGGGAGTTGGGAGATGAGGTGAAAGGGGGGACGCATATCCTGGTCCATTTCAGTATGTGTTATCTCTGGTTTTTGCCGTTTCCGCTGTTGTATACCCACTCAGCAATAAACTGTTCAGCGGGTAGTGGAGGTGCATAGCGGTATCCCTGCAGATAGCGGCTTCCTTTCTCTGTCATGAACAGCTCCTGTGATTCGGTTTCAATGCCTTCGGCAATGATATCAATACCTAACCGGCGAGCCAGCTCAATAACATTTTCTACTATATGCCCGGAGATTTCATCCACGCCGACCATTTGTACAAACCCTTTATCGAGTTTGATGTAATCGACGGGAAACGACTGCAGGTAGCTGTGGGTTGCATAGCCAGCACCAAAATCATCCAGTGCGAACAATACTCCCTGTTGATGTAATTTCGCAAATAACGCTTTTGATTCTGCTGTGACGGATAGCTGGTTTCGTTCAGTCAGTTCCAGAACCAGTTTCACTTTCCCTTTCGGGAAGGTGGATAGAAACTTCATACAGCGATCTTCCAGTTCCGGGGACAGAAAATGCGCTGGTGAAATATTGATCCCAATATGAAATTGATCGGGTAAAAAATCTGCAACAGAGTTAAGGCTATGTTCGACCTGAGACATCAACTGTTGCGTTATCGGGGCAATTAATCCGGTGGACTCTGCCAGCGGGATAAACTGATTTGGTGGGATAATCCCGCTGACGGGGTGATGCCAGCGAATCAGTACTTCGCAGCCGGTTAGCTGGTGATTTTTAGCGGAAATGATGGGTTGAAAATAAGGTCTGAACTCTTTGTGAGCAAGTGCATTTTTCAGCATATCGATCGGGGTGGATGGGCGACGGCGGGACAGCAGAAAGGCTGTGAGTATTCCACCGAAGATGGCAACAGGGAACATATACCAGGCCTGTCTCCAGGCGTAGATAAGTTGCATTTTTACCGGGATGGTATAAATCAGGGAGAACGGATATTTTGTTGACTGACTTTCTTTTTGTATGCTGCTGTCGTCCGGGAGCAGAGAGACATTTTTTCCGCTGGCTGACAGGACTGTGTTTCCCAGACGAAATCGTATTGCAGGAACCGCATGAACCACAGAGATGATGTCCTGAATAAAATAATAATCCGTGGCGGTAATGACCGTACCGTTTTTGTAAGGTGTTTTTAACAGGATCCAGGGCAGAGTACCTGTATCTTCAGGAAAATGAATCAGCATATCGTGCCGCCACCGTTCCTTTTCAGCAACTGGACCGACAGGCAAACCGGGGTGGGTGCTGCAAAATACAGCCTCTTGTTTTGCCAGGCTCAGTGCACGAAGTTGGGGGCGCTTCAGCAGCAGATTGCTTAATTCACGCTGAGTATCTGTGTTACAGTTATTCAGAAGCAAATGTTCTGCTTCCGGGCTGATGCTGTTGTTCTGATTGAGAATGTTTTCTATATAGCCAAGTGCGAAATTAGCTCTGATCTGGCTGTCATTCACCAGCTCTGCTTTTTTCCAGAAAAATGTCAGCAGAACAATGAACAGAAATACCAGGCCACCAGCCACCATAGCTGGAGTATGTTTTTTTACAAATAATCTGGAAAACATGTTTTTTTGCTCTGAATGACGCCAGATTTATCAGAATGTTTTTGTGTATGTACTGAGCCTGTGCTTTGGGTTAAACGGACGATAAGGTTTCCGGATAGTATTTCGCAATAATATCATTCAGCCTGTCAACCAGTTCTGGTTTCCTGAACGTGATGTGCGCGGAGCCTTTCTTAAAGTATTTAATTCTGAACATTTCATCCTCATAGCACTCTTTACCCTGAACAGACCGGATGTGCTCATCCAGATGAATAGTGATGTTTTCCCGGTTGTCGGGGATCGGTTTACCGCTGAACAGGTGCAACATTCTTTCCAGATCGGCGAGTCGGTCAGCCTGTTGCCCGGTGATAAGATGAAATCCCCACCGGTCCCACCTTACCAGGTTGTTAATGATAATTTTACTGCCAAATTTACAGGGGCAATTAGTTTTGTAATTCCAGCTCAGTCCCCTGAAGACGTTGATCACCCCTCGCTCAAACACTTCATCTTTGTTCTGGTGCAGTTGTTTAAATGTGCTCAGAATGTTCGCTTCGCTGATTTCCGGAAAATTATCGTATTCCAGTGACCGGTACCATGTCTCACGGGCCTGCGCATCCATTAATGACAGCATCCCGGAACGTTGCATCAGGTCACGCCAGATTTCGCGATCGAGATTGCGGGTGATGGCTTTCATTGCCGTTTCAGGTTTTTCCATCAGCCAGCAACCGCAGCGAAAATCCTGTTTCATCGCCCAGTCCAGTGCGGTTTTACCGCCAATACTTTCTGTCATTGCTGAGATTTCTGCCAGTTGCCGGGTAAGTGTGTCGATTTGCAGCAGCGTACTCTTTCGTACAGCCAGAATGTGGCGGATACTGGTTGAGCAGATAACGTCCGTATGCCCGTTGACCACTTCCGGACGGGGGGCTGTGATTTCAGACATAATCGATATTCCTTTTTGCAGATAAATGAAAACGCCAGCCCTGTTCAGGCTGGCGTCAGTGGAATGAAGTCTGGTGAGTAAGACTCACCGGTTCTGTTGCAGAAGCTGCAGTTGGCGCAGGGTACGGATATCCTCCCTGGCCTGTTCAATACAGGGCAACAGTGCTGCCGAATCCGTTTTATCCTCATCGTTGTCAAAGATAATTTCCGATTCGCAGTCAATATTGTCCTGCAGCCACGCAATGAGGATATCCAGCGCTGTTTCAGTGGTTAATGGCATCACGCTCTGTATCACTGTATTGTCTTCCGGCAACTGATGAGGGCTGGCAGAAGTTGCCGGTGTTTCGGTAGCGTCACGTTCATCCACCACGCGGAGTGAATAACCGTTTTCAGCGACTTTGTTAATCAGTTCAGCGAGCTTAATACCATCGACGTCAACGACAATGCGCCCCATGTTCAGTGCCTGCACGTTAACGCTGTCTGCCTCCAGCGTCAGGGCCAGTTTCATTGTTTCGCCTCCGGATGCTTCCCCTGGGTAATGTCATTTACCGTTCTGTAATTGTCGCGGGTCATCAGGCCTGTCGCCCGGCGGGCCCGGAGGATATCGATGCTGTTTATTAACTGAGAGTGGGTACAGGTGCTGAATCCCGGCTGGTCGGTACGTACCAGCGCGTATTTTTCAACGAGAAAGTTCACCGCATCACACAGTGAAATGCCAGCTTCAATATGCTGCTCAATCACACGTTCATCGGCGAACGGTGTGTCATTTAGCGTGAGGCCGTAATGCTGGTCCAGCAGTCGGGTGAGCAGTGTCTGCCAGATGGTGACGGGAGACGGGCAGCGCGATGCCTCCCGTACGTGTGTGTCGGGTAATGTGTTCATACTGAAGATTTTCCTGATATGCAGAGATGAAAAATGGGAAAGTGGCGTGGTGAAAACACCAGGCCGTAGCAGAAGGCTATTCTGGAGAGTTAATTTTTCATTTCGGGCGTCGGATAAACAGCCAGATAAACGTAACCACAGGAGCCGAGGGTGTCGGCTTCACAGGTCAGCCCCTTCGCATACAGTGTCACGGTATGCTGATGGCGGGGATTCAGTTCACCGCTGGTGAGCATGAGCTCCAGTTGTTTCATCAGCAGCGGAAAGGCCTGGTCCAGGTGGTACGCATCTGCATCGCTGAACAGGCCTCTGATACCGGCGCGGTCGGCAAGGTAATGCAACCGGTTACCCTCCTGCACCAGACGTGCCCCGAAACAGGGCGTCACGGTGCAGGGCAGTCCCCACCAGAGGCGGTCGTTATGGTCGTCGGGATAATTTGTCTCATGGAGTTTGTCTGACACGATAAAGTCCTCAGGTCAGCCGGCGCGCAGACCGGCTTCGGTGAAGGTGTATTCGTTGATGAGAAGGGCCTCATCAACAGCGGCATCAGAGGTCAGCCTGTCGTACTCGTTTTCCAGCTGACGGTACAACCAGAAGGCCAGGTCGCGCAGGGCTTCGCTGACAGCGGCTTCCGCATCGGCTGTCATAGCCTGACCAGTCGGACTGTTCCGGGTAACAGTGATATCCATGCTGTACGGATGGCAGTAACGTCCCCGGTGGTGGATTTCAGCCTGCAGTTGCCAGAAGTTACGTTTCTGCACCGCCTGCAGGGCATCCGCGATACGATGGAGTTCATGGTCCTGTGTGGCATACTCCCGGAGCCTCCTGGCTGTTGCTGATTGCCAGTGCCAGCGTCCTTCAAAACAGGCTCCGTCCCCCTGGCTGCAGAATCCGCTGAACCAGATGCACGGCTCTTCCATAAACCTGCCGTTGCTGAGCCGGAAAACGCGCTGGCGGAGGTCAATTCCGAAAATGCCACAGACCGCCCTGAAGTCCTCGTACACGTTTTCATACCAGTTGCTGTCAGAATGGTGCACACGGTACCAGTCGCGGGCTTTTTCCCGTGCAGAAGGGCAGGAAAGTTCATCCAGCGTATACACTGTGGTGGTGATAATGCTGCTCATCAGAATCCCCTTTCTGACTCAGTTCAGAGTGACGCTCATCAACCGGACATACGGGCCAAAACTGTCCTTACGGCGTTCAGCAAACACGGCCAGCACACCGGGAATATCCTGCACTTCACGACCGGTATACGTTTCAGCACTGCCGTGCCAGCGGTACTTACCGGTACAGAACGGAAAAAGACGGGATGCAGGATTCTGTTGGTGAATACGCATGGCTTCACCACGGGTGATAATTTTCATGATGGGATACCTCTGAAGACAGAAGATAAAAGTGAAAACAAGTGTGATGTGGTTGTGATGGTGACGGGTTAAAGCAGACCGTGTTCAGCAAAGGAGAAAACCTGGCTGCCACCGATTATCAGATGGTCCGGCACCCGGATATCCACCAGGGCCAGTGCCTG
>NZ_VCDZ01000009.1:0-255646 GCF_005845405.1 Escherichia sp. E4930
CCGATGGCAAGAGGCCCCGAAGGTCCCCCTCTTTGGTCTTGCGACGTTATGCGGTATTAGCTACCGTTTCCAGTAGTTATCCCCCTCCATCAGGCAGTTTCCCAGACATTACTCACCCGTCCGCCACTCGTCAGCAAAGAAGCAAGCTTCTTCCTGTTACCGTTCGACTTGCATGTGTTAGGCCTGCCGCCAGCGTTCAATCTGAGCCATGATCAAACTCTTCAATTTAAAAGTTTGATGCTCAAAAAATTAAACTTCGTAATGAATTACGTGTTCACTCTTGAGACTTGGTATTCATTTATCGTCTTGCGACGTTAAGAATCCGTATCTTCGAGTGCCCACACAGATTGTCTGATAAATTGTTAAAGAGCAGTGCCGCTTCGCTTTTTTTCTCAGCGGCGCGGGGTGTGCATAATACGCTTTCCCGCTACAGAGTCAAGCATTTTTTTGCTTTTCTCTGCCGGAATTCTCAGGAGAATCCCGCTGACCCGGCGGCGTGTTTGCCGTTGTTCCGTGTCAGTGGTGGCGCATTATAGGGAGTTATTCTGAGCTGACAAGAGGAAATTTAAAATAATTTTCCGAATGCGCGTTTTTTCAGCAAAACACCTGTAAGCGTGCCATAAAACAAGCAATTTGCCGTTTTTGCAACCGCAATCACACTTCCAGGTGGCATACTAAAGAGGAATAAAAAGAAAAAGGAAGATAAGTAATGCCTTTAAGCGCACAACAGTTAGCTGCACAGAAAAACCTTTCATATGTTCTGGCTGAGAAGCTGGCACAACGAATCTTAAAAGGTGAATACGCACCTGGCACCATTTTGCCGGGTGAAATTGAACTGGGTGAGCAATTTGGTGTGAGTCGTACTGCGGTACGCGAAGCGGTCAAGACGTTAACGGCAAAGGGGATGGTTTTACCGCGTCCACGAATTGGTACTCGGGTCATGCCACAATCCAACTGGAACTTTCTTGATCAGGAATTACTCACCTGGTGGATGACAGAAGAGAACTTTCATCAGGTCATTGATCACTTTTTGGTTATGCGTATCTGTCTGGAGCCGCAAGCCTGTTTACTGGCTGCAACGGTAGGAACAGCAGAACAGAAGGCGCATCTCAACACGCTAATGGCCGAAATGGTCGCATTAAAAGATAACTTTCGCCGAGAACGTTGGGTTGAGGTCGATATGGCCTGGCATGAGCACATCTATGAAATGAGCGCCAATCCGTTTTTGACCTCTTTCGCTTCGCTATTCCATTCGGTTTATCACACTTACTTCACGTCAATAACCAGTGACACCGTGATAAAGCTGGATCTGCACCAGGCGATCGTCGATGCGATTATCCAAAGCGATGGCAACGCGGCATTTAAAGCTTGTCAGGCGCTACTACACACTCCGGATAAGTGATAATAACCAGACAAAGGGACATTGAATGAGCGAGAAAAAGAAGCGCAGTATGGCGGGTTTGCCATGGATTGCGGCGATGGCTTTCTTCATGCAGGCACTTGATGCCACCATCCTGAATACAGCCCTACCCGATATCGCTCATAGTCTTAATCGCTCCCCCCTCGCTATGCAATCGGCCATCATCAGTTACACGCTGACGGTGGCGATGCTTATTCCGGTCAGCGGATGGCTGGCCGATCGCTTCGGCACACGCCGCGTTTTTACCATTGCCGTTAGCTTGTTCACGTTGGGTTCTCTGGCCTGCGCACTCTCAAACTCGCTGCCACAACTGGTTGTCTTCCGTGTTATTCAGGGGATAGGCGGCGCAATGATGATGCCGGTTGCTCGCCTGGCGTTACTGCGCGCATACCCACGCAATGAACTCCTCCCGGTACTGAATTTTGTCGCCATGCCGGGTCTGGTAGGGCCGATTTTAGGGCCCGTTCTTGGGGGCATGTTAGTCACGTGGGCGACATGGCACTGGATCTTTTTAATCAATATTCCCATTGGTATTGCGGGCCTTCTTTACGCTCGCAAACATATGCCCAACTTCACCACAGCACGTCGAAAATTTGATATCACTGGTTTTTTACTGTTTGGTCTTAGCCTTGTGCTCTTCTCAAGTGGAATAGAACTGTTTGGTGAGAAAATTGTTGAAACCTGGATTGCCTTGACGGTCATTGTGGCCAGCATAGTGTTACTGCTTCTCTATATTCTCCATGCGCGACGAACGCCAAACCCATTAATTTCATTAAATTTATTTAAAACCCGCACTTTCTCGATCGGTATCGTAGGCAATATTGCAACCCGTCTGGGGACCGGCTGTGTACCGTTCCTTATGCCATTGATGTTACAGGTAGGATTTGGTTATCAGGCGTTTATTGCCGGCTGCATGATGGCACCGATAGCGTTAGGCTCCATTATTGCGAAATCGATGGTTACGCAGGTTTTACGGCGTCTGGGCTATCGCCATACGTTAGTGGGAATCACGGTGATTATTGGTTTGATGATCGCCCAGTTCTCATTGCAATCTCCGGCAATGGCGATCTGGATGCTAATTTTGCCGTTGTTTATTTTAGGGATGGCGATGTCGACGCAATTTACCGCGATGAATACCATAACACTTGCCGATCTGACCGATGACAACGCCAGCAGTGGTAACAGCGTCCTGGCGGTCACGCAACAGTTGTCGATCAGTTTAGGTGTAGCCGTAAGCGCAGCCGTTCTTCGCGTTTACGAAGGGATGGAAGGTACGACGATTGTTGAACAATTCCACTATACGTTTATTACGATGGGGATTATTACGGTTGCTTCAGCAGCGATGTTCATGCTCCTGAAGGCAACTGATGGTAATAATTTGATTAAACGCCAGCAAAAATCTAAGCCGAGCCGCGCGCCATCAGAATCGGAGTAAGTTGTAATCGTTGTTGCTGTAAGGTTGGCTGCGCCATTCGATGGATGAGTACATCAATCGCCAGCTCTCCCAATTCATCTTTCGGTTGATGGATAGTGGTGAGCGGTGGCGTCATATAACGTGCCAGTTCAATATCGTCATAACCAATCACCGCGATATCCTGTGGGACATGCAATCCAGCCTGGTACAACGCCTGGTAAACACCCACTGCCATTGCGTCATTTCCGGTAAAGACCGCCTGAGGACGCAGAGGATGTGATAACAGCTGTCGCATCGCGTCAAACCCGCCGTTAAATTCAAAATCGCCAGTCACTTCATAGCCATCGGGAATGTCGAGGCCAGCACGTTTCATCGCCGCCCGATAACCTTCCAGCCGCAATCGTGCAGGCGTTTTATCCAGAGGCCCGGTAATACAGGCGATACGAGTATGACCTTTGTCGATCAGATATTGCGTCGCTAAATCGCCTCCCAGCAACGAGTTATCCTGAATAAGATCGCTGTCGCCATCGAACGGCGCCCAGTCCATCATCACGGTTGGCACTGTCGGATAACGTTGCATGATTTCACGCGAAGGCTGATGCGTTTCGGTGCACAGTAACAGCAAGCCATCAACGCGTTTTTGCATCAACGTTTCCAGATTACGATTCATTCGCTGCTCATCGCCTTCGGTATTACAAAGGACAAGACTATAGCCGCGTTCGAAGCAACTGCGTTCAACACCACGCACCAGTTCAGAATAGAAAGGATTAGTACTGGCGGTGATCAACATGCCAATGGTATGTGTTTGATTAAGCTTGAGACTACGCGCCAGAGCTGATGGCGCGTAATTGAGTTCTTTAATCGCCGCTTCAACTTTGGCGGTAATCGCTTCACTGACGAAGCGATCTTTATTGATGACGTGAGAAACTGTTGAGGTAGAAACGCCCGCCAGGCGGGCAACATCTTTCATTGTAGCCAAGCGTCACCTCTGCCTGTCTAAAAATGCGTCGATCTCTTCACGCCACGGTACGGAAGGTTGTGCGCCTTTACGTGTTACGGCAATCGCAGCGGCGGCATGGGCAAAACGAATCGCCTCTGGCAATGGTTTTTCTTCCAGCAACGCCGTGATTAACGCGCCGTTAAAGGTATCTCCGGCAGCAATGGTATCGACAGCCTGCACCCGGAATCCAGGAACGCGCTGACCTTCACCATTCACGCTAGCCCATATACCACGACTTCCTAAAGTAATCAGTACAGTACGGATACCTTTTTCATGCAGTACCTGCGCCGCCTTCGCTGCATCTTCATCATTTTCAACACGAATACCGGTGAGCTTTTCTGCTTCCGTTTCGTTTGGCGTAATAATGTCCACCAGCGCCAACAGTTCGTCAGGAAGTTCGCGAGCCGGGGCCGGGTTAAGCGCAACGATAGTCTTATTTTGATGGGCAATTTTCGCCGCTGCCATCACACTTTCGAGTGGTGATTCCAGCTGCATTAATAATGCTGAGGCATTCGCAATACGCTCGCGTTGTGCTTCTACCAGCACAGGGGAAAGGGCAGCGTTAGCACCGGAATGAATACCGATGACGTTCTCGCCTTCACTATTAACAAAAATCAGTGCCACACCTGTTGATTCGCCTTTGATCACGCTGACCGGAGAAATATCAATGTTATCAGTAGCGAGCTGCTGACGTACGCTCTCGCCAATACTGTCATCGCCCGTGCAGGCTATAAACGAGATATTCGCGCCGCTACGCCCTGCTGCCACCGCCTGATTCGCACCTTTGCCGCCAAATGCGACTTGATAGTGGTTACCGGTTACGGTTTCGCCTGGAGTAGGAAAAGATTGAAGATTAAGGATATGGTCAGCATTAATGCTGCCAAGAACAACGAGGCTGCCTGCGTTTTGCATATTCGGGATGTCCATAAAATGCGCCACCGGGTTAGGGTGGCGCGTGCCCTGCTTTTCTTTATATTACACGTTCATCTGTCGATGACGTATTGATGCCACTATCAGGTTATAAAACCTGACCAAGACTACTGCTTAACAACCAGTTTCAGATCAACCGGATATTTCGCCTGAACTTTTTCGCCTTTCAGAACTTTATCCGCGGTTTCGACACCTTTCGCGCCAATCTGATCGGGTAACTGAGCGATAGTCGCTGCCAGTTTGCCATCATTTACTGCTTTTTCGCCATCAGGTGTACCGTCAAATCCGACGACCATCACATCCGATTTACCAGCAGTTTGCAGCGCACGCAGTGCGCCCAGCGCCATTTCATCGTTCTGCGCAAACACTGCCTGCACATCCGGATGAGCGGTCAACAGGTTCTGCATTACGTTCAAACCTTTGGTACGGTCGAAGTCCGCCGGCTGGCTGGCAAGGACGTTAAATTTGTGAGCAGCAACAGCCTGCTGGAAGCCTTCGCCACGTTCACGGGCTGCGGATGTACCGGCAATGCCTTGCAGCTCGATAACTTTGGCACCTTCGCCCGCTTTCTTCGCGATGTAATCACCGGCGATTTTGCCGCCCAGTACGTTATCAGAAGCAATGTGGCTCACCACTTCGCCTTTCGTGGCCTGACGGTCAAGGGTGATAACCGGGATGTTCGCCTGGTTTGCCATCTTCACGGCGTTACCCACCGCGTCGGAGTCAGTCGGGTTAATCAGCAGAATTTTGGTACCGCGAACGGTTAAGTCCTGCACGTTCGCCAGCTCTTTCGCCGGGTTGTTCTGGGAGTCCAGCACCACCAGGTTATAGCCGAGTTTATCCGCCTCTTTCTGCGCGCCATCTTTCAGCGATACAAAGAACGGGTTATTGAGTGTGGAAACCACCAGCGCAATGGTGTCTTTTGCCATTGCATTCGCACTAACGGTGGCGCTTAGCGCAACAGCAGAAACCAGGGTAGCCAGTTTTTTCATGTTCATATTCAAGATGTCCTGTAGTCGTTATTACTGCTTTTTGTTGTCTACCAGCACCGCCAGCAAAATCACCACAGCTTTGACGATCATCTGGTAATAGGAGGAAACACCTAACAAATTCAATCCATTATTAAGGAAGCCAAGAATTAATGCGCCGATCAATGTCCCAACAATGCGACCTTTTCCGCCCGCCAGGCTCGTACCGCCCAGAACCACTGCCGCAATAGCATCCAGCTCATAGCCAGTCCCCGCCGTGGGTTGTGCAGAGGAGAGACGCGCCACTTCAATGATCCCGGCCAGTGATGCCAGCAGACCACAAAGAGAATAGACGATGATTTTGATTTTATTGACGTTGATACCAGAAAGACGCGTTGCCGCTTCGTTGCCGCCCAGCGCATAGATGTAACGCCCCAGACGCGTGTGATGCAGCATGTACCAGGCCGCGAGGAAGACAATTCCCATGATCCAGACTGGCGTCGGTACGCCCAGCGGACGACCAATACCAAACCAGCCAAACAGATCGGCGTTCTCAGTAAAGCCGGTATTCACTGGGCTTCCGTTGGTATAAACCATGGTCACGCCGCGCAGTAAAAGCATCATAACCAGCGTAGCGATAAACGCCTGGACGCGACCTTTCGCTACAATCACCCCGGTTACCGCACCAATTGCGGCACCTAACGCGAGAGCGGCAGCGACAGCCACCAGCGCATTGACTTCAATGCCGACGATAGACGCAGCAACTGCGCCAGTCAGCGCCAACAGAGAACCGACGGACAGGTCGATGCCCGACGTCAGGATCACCAGCGTCATGCCGACCGCCATAATGGCGTTCACCGAGGTTTGCTGGAGAATATTGAATAAGTTATTGATGGTGAAAAAGTTCGGGCTTAACGTCGAGACAATCGCGATCAGCACCAGCAGAGCGATAAGCGATTTCTGCTCCATCAGCCACGCTTTCGTGAAATAACGGCGACCAGAGACAGTCTGGGTTGTCATTTTTTTTACTCCTGATTCACGCGATTAAGCTTGCCCACAGCGGCAGCCATTAACACTTCCTGGGTGGCTTGCTCACGAGTAAATTCCCCGCTGAGATGCCCTTCATGCATGACGATGATGCGATCGCTCATGCCTAATACTTCTGGCATCTCCGATGACACCAGAATGATGCTCAAGCCATCGGCTTTGAACTGGTTAATCAGTTGATAGATCTCTTTTTTCGCGCCGACATCTACACCACGGGTAGGTTCATCAAGGATAAGTACTTTCGGGCGCGTCATCAGACCGCGGGCAATCGCCACTTTTTGCTGATTGCCACCGGAGAGCAGGCCAATTGCCTGTTCCATTGACGGCGTTTTCACATTGAACAGGCGAATAAAATCACTCACAGCCTGTTGTTCATCGGCATGCTTCAAACTGCCGCCAGTACGGCTGAAGTAGCGCAGCGCAGTCAGCGACATATTTTCTTTTACTGACATGCCCAGGACTAAACCGTCGCGTTTACGGTCTTCAGAGATATACACAATGCCGTTTGCCAGGCCATCCTGCGGTGAACGAGTAATAACTTCATGCCCATCCAGCGTGACATAACCGCTGGTGCGCGGCAGTGCGCCATAGAGCACTTTCATCAATTCGGTACGCCCCGCGCCCATCAAACCAGAGACGCCAAGGATTTCGCCATTGCGTAGGGTAAAAGAGACGTTGTTAACACCAGGTCCGCAGAGATTATCGACTTTCAGGCGGATATCTCCCGGCGCTTTGTCCAGGTGCGGATATTGATCTTCCAGCTTGCGACCCACCATCATCTCAATCAGCGAATCTTCGGTCAGTGATGCCACTTCGCGCTCAGCAATAAATTGTCCGTCACGAAAAACGGTAACGTCATCGCAAATCTCGAAGATTTCTTTCATGCGGTGGGAAATATAGACAATGCCGCGCCCTTGTGATTTCAGCTCGCGGATGACGCGGAACAGGGATTCGGTTTCGGTATCAGTCAGCGCATCAGTCGGTTCATCCATAATGATGACTTTCGACTCAAAGCTCAGCACTTTGGCGATTTCAACCATTTGCTGGTCACCGATGGAAAGATCGCCCACTAGCTTGTCGCTTTTAAAGCGCAGGTTAAGTTTAGCCAGCAATTTATCCGCTTCGGCATACATGGTTTTCCAGTCAATTTTGCCAAAGCGATTAACAAACTCACGACCGAGGAAAATGTTTTCGGCAATGGTCAACTGCGGGATCAGGTTCAGTTCCTGATGGATAATCCCAATCCCGGCTTCCTGGGAAGATTTCGGCCCGGTAAATGTCGTTTCTTTCCCCAGCAATAAAAGCGTACCGGCATCGCGAGTATAGATACCAGTAAGCACTTTCATCATGGTGGATTTACCCGCGCCGTTTTCGCCCACCAGCGCCATCACGCGGCCCGGATAGACATTTAACGCGGCGCCCGAGAGGGCTTTTACGCCCGGAAAGGCTTTATCAATGCCTTTAAGCTGTAGTAATGCTTCCATGACGACCTCAGAACGTCACGCCAGCACAGAGAATGATATTCGCATACGGAGAACATTCTCCGCTGCGAATTATCGCCTGACTTTCTGCGGTTAGTTGTTTGAATTGTTCATGCGTGGTGTAACGAATTTCAATGGTGTTTCCCTGGTGTTGTTGCAGCTGCTCAA
The DNA here is from genome assembly GCF_005845405.1 of Escherichia sp. E4930. Classification (NCBI taxonomy): domain Bacteria; kingdom Pseudomonadati; phylum Pseudomonadota; class Gammaproteobacteria; order Enterobacterales; family Enterobacteriaceae; genus Escherichia; species Escherichia sp. E4930. The sequence continues at coordinate 8,429 of NZ_VCDZ01000009.1, forward strand.
GGTGAGTGAGCAACGTTTCGTGGAGTTGCGGATTATGTTGTTTGATCTCTTCCGCGATAATGGCTGCCTCAACCTGCATTTCACTCGTAACAACTCCCAGTACCTGCATAAAAGAAGGTACGCCCTGGGTTAATGCCACATCGATACGCGTTGTACTTTTTGGGATGGGTAAACCAGCATCACACACCACCAGCGTATCGGTATGCCCCAGACGGGAGATCACCGACGAAATATCAGAATTAAGAACGGTGCCTTTTTTCATTTTTTTCTCCATCAGCGAAACGTTTCGCTGACCAGCAGTTTAATCCTGACTGAACAGAGAAAACCATCGCAACGTTACTGAAATGTGATCAACATCGAAACGTTTTACATCGTGATTAAGCATGAAAAACAAAAACGCCCCCTTTATGGAGAAAGGAGGCGTCTGGCGTTAGATTTCGACCTGAGTACCCAGTTCAATAACCCTGTTTGGTGGGATTTCAAACTGATCTGGTGCACGCAGCGCATTACGTTGCAGCAGCAAGTACAGTTTGCCACGCAAACGTAAGTACCACGGGCGTTTGCCGAGGATCAACGACTCATGGGACATAAAGAAGGAGGTTTCCATCATCCGGCAACTTAACCCTTCCAGGCCACAGCGGTGGAACACTTCTTCCACGTTTGGCGTTTCCCGCCAGCCGTAACTTGCCACCACGCGCCAGAAAGTGGGCGACAGTTGTTCAATCTGTACCCGACGGACGTTATGGACATATGGCGCGTCTTCGGTACGCAGAGTTAACAGAATCACCCGCTCATGCAATACCTTGTTATGTTTCAGGTTATGCATCAGCGCAAAGGGAATGACGTTGATTGCACGCGACATGTACACCGCGGTTCCGGGAACGCGAACGGGCGGTGATTTCTCCAGCGAAGCAATCATCGCTTCCAGAGAATTACCATGTTCATGCATCCGTCGCAGCAGGCGGAAACGCTCGCTCTTCCAGGTGGTCATCACGATAAACATCACCGTACCGAGGCTCAATGGCAACCAGCCGCCGGAGAGCAGTTTATCGAGGTTAGCGGTGAACAATGGAATATCGACACAAAGGAAGGCTATCAGGATCAGCGCAACAAAATACTTATTCCAGTGCCAGTTCTGACGCGCCACGGTAGTCGAAAGAATAGACGTCAGTACCATAGTTCCGGTCACCGCAATCCCATACGCCGCCGCCAGGTTACTGGAGTGCTCAAAGCTGACAATCACAATCACGACCGCGACATAGAGCATCCAGTTCACAAACGGAATATAGATTTGCCCTGACTCCCTTTCGGAGGTGTGAATGATACGCATCGGCGAAAGATATCCCAGACGTACCGCCTGACGCGTCAATGAGAAAACGCCAGAGATAACTGCCTGCGAGGCAATCACCGTTGCCAGTGCAGCGATGATCAGCAGCGGGATTAGCGCCCAATCAGGTGCTAACAGGAAGAACGGGTTCTTAATCGCTTCCGGGTTCTCTAACAACAGCGCTCCCTGGCCGAAGTAGTTAAGGGTTAAGGAAGGCAAGACGACAGTGAACCACGCCAGGCGAATCGGGAACTTACCAAAATGCCCCATATCGGCATACAGCGCCTCGACTCCGGTAATCGACAGCACCACCGCCCCTAATGCAATAAAAGAAACCGTTTTGTATTCAAGGAAGAAATGCACCGCCCACATCGGATTCAGCGCATGCAGCACTTCCGGGTTAGCAATAATGCTACGTAACCCCAGCCCTGCCAGAATCAAAAACCAGGTCAGCATGATCGGCGCAAACAGCTTACCGACCATAGCCGTGCCATGTTTTTGAATCATAAACAGTAAAGTAAGAACGATGATTGAGAGGGGAACTATCCAGGTATCCAGTTGCGGGGCGACGATTTCCAGACCTTCAATGGCAGACATCACCGAAATGGCGGGTGTTATGACGACTTCGCCATAGAAAAAGCTGCCACCGATTAGCCCCATAATCACCAGCATTGATGTGGTTCGCGCCGACGTATTACGCCCGGCAAGCGACATCAACGTCAGAATACCCCCTTCTCCGGCGTTATCCGCGCGCATCACGAAGGTAAGATATTTGATGGAAACCACAAAGATTAGCAGCCAGAAGATCAGCGATAAAAAGCCAAACACGGCATCGCGTTCAACGCCAAAACCAAACTGGCCGGACAAACATTCACGAAGTGTATATAACGGGCTGGTACCAATATCGCCGTAGACAACTCCAATCGCCGCGAGGGTTATCGCGGGCAACGATTGCTTATTATCAGTGCTCATAGACTAGTCTTTCGTTGAAATATGAAATGTGTGCGTAGTCCCTTGGCCCACAAAAAAGCGCTCAGTATGCACGATTAACGGCAAAATCGTACTCCTAAATGCGGCCACATTAACCTGGCTCAAAGAAAAATATCCCTTCTTTGAGACTATTTTTGCCACCAGCAAGAAACGTCTATACTCGCAATTTACGCAGAACTTTTGACGAAAGGACGCCACTTCATTATGGCTCACCCTCATTTATTAGCGGAAAGAATTTCCCGCCTGAGCAGCGCGCTGGAAAAGGGGCTTTATGAACGTAGCCACGCCATCCGCCTGTGTTTGTTAGCGGCATTAAGTGGTGAAAGCGTGTTCCTGCTTGGCCCCCCAGGTATTGCTAAAAGTCTGATCGCCCGTCGCTTAAAATTCGCCTTCCAGAATGCGCGCGATTTTGAATATCTGATGACCCGCTTCTCCACCCCGGAAGAAGTTTTTGGCCCCCTTTCCATTCAGGCGTTAAAAGATGAGGGACGCTATGAACGCTTAACCAGCGGTTACCTGCCGGAAGCAGAAATCGTCTTTCTGGATGAAATCTGGAAAGCTGGCCCGGCGATTCTTAATACCCTGCTCACCGCCATTAACGAACGTCAATTCCGTAACGGTGCTCATGTCGAAAAAATCCCGATGCGCTTGCTCGTGGCGGCCTCCAACGAGCTGCCGGAAGCAGACAGCAGTCTGGAAGCGTTATATGACCGCATGCTGATTCGTCTGTGGTTAGATAAAGTGCAGGATAAAGCGAATTTCCGCTCCATGCTGACCAGCCAACAAGATGAAAATAACAATCCGGTTCCTGCCGCCTTGCAGGTCACTGATGAAGAATATGAACGCTGGCAGAAAGAGATTAGTGAAATTACGCTGCCCGATCATGTATTTGAGCTGATTTTTATGCTGCGCCAGCAACTGGATAAATTACCAGATGCGCCTTACGTCTCCGATCGTCGCTGGAAAAAAGCGATCCGCTTATTGCAGGCCAGCGCTTTTTTTAGTGGTCGCAGTGCTGTTGCCCCGGTTGATCTTATCTTGCTGAAAGATTGCCTGTGGTATGACGCGCAAAGCCTGAATTTGATTCAACAACAAATTGATTTATTGATGACCGGTCATGCCTGGCAACAGCAGGGGATGTTGACCCGCCTGGGCGCGATTGTGCAACGTCGTCTGCAACTCCAGCAGCAACAAAGCGATAAAACAGCCTTAACGGTAATTCGTCTGGGCGGCATTTTCAGCCGTCGTCAGCAGTATCAGCTTCCTGTCAACGTTACTGCTTCCAATCTGACTCTGCTGCTGCAAAAACCGTTAAAACTGCATGATATGGAAGTAGTTCATATCTCCTTTGAGCGTAGCGCGCTGGAACAGTGGCTGAGCAAAGGTGGTGAAATTCGTGGCAAACTGAACGGTATCGGCTTTGCCCAGAAACTGAATCTGGAAGTTGATAGCGCCCAACATCTGGTTGTACGCGATGTAAGTTTACAAGGCAGTATGCTGGCGCTCCCCGGTTCATCGGCTGAAGGTCTACCAGGTGAAATAAAACAACAGCTGGAAGAGCTTGAAAGCGACTGGCGTAAGCAACACGTTTTATTCAGCGAACAGCAAAAATGTCTGTTTATCCCTGGCGACTGGTTAGGTCGCATTGAAGCCAGCCTACAGGATGTCGGCGCCCAGATTCGCCAGGCGCAACAATGCTAACACTGGATACGCTCAATGTGATGCTGGCCGTCAGCGAAGAGGGATTGATCGAAGAGATGATCATCGCGCTGCTGGCCTCACCGCAGCTGGCGGTATTCTTTGAAAAATTCCCGCGCCTCAAGGCGGCAATCACCGATGATATTCCCCGCTGGCGTGAGGTGCTGCATAGCCGCCTGAAAGATGCGCGTGTCCCGCCGGAACTCACTGAAGAGGTCATGTGCTATCAGCAAAGCCAGCTTCTCTCCACGCCGCAGTTTATTGTGCAGCTACCCCAGATTCTGGACTTACTGCATCGTCTGAATTCCCCGTGGGCCGAACAAGCCCGACAGCTGGTTGATGCTAACAGCACTATCACTCCGTCATTGCATACGCTTTTTCTCCAGCGTTGGCGCTTAAGCCTGATTGTGCAAGCGACGACCCTGAATCAGCAGTTATTAGAAGAAGAACGCGAACAACTGTTGAGCGAAGTTCAGGAACGCATGACATTAAGCGGACAGCTCGAACCAGTTCTGGCAGATAACAACACCGCAGCCGGTCGTCTGTGGGATATGAGCGCCGGTCAGCTTAAACGCGGCGACTATCAGTTGATTGTGAAATACGGGGAATTTCTTAACGAACAGCCGGAACTGAAACGTCTGGCGGAACAGCTGGGACGTTCGCGGGAGGCCAAATCAATACCCCGCAACGATGCGCAGATGGAAACCTTCCGCACCATGGTGCGCGAACCGGCAACCGTTCCTGAGCAGGTTGATGGCCTGCAACAAAGCGATGATATTTTACGCCTTCTGCCGCCGGAACTGGCGACACTGGGCATCACTGAACTGGAATATGAATTTTATCGTCGGCTGGTGGAAAAACAGTTGCTCACCTATCGTCTGCACGGTGAATCATGGCGTGAAAAAGTGATCGAACGCCCGGTGGTACATAAAGATTACGACGAACAACCGCGCGGACCGTTTATTGTCTGCGTAGATACTTCCGGCTCAATGGGCGGTTTTAATGAGCAGTGTGCGAAAGCGTTCTGCCTGGCCTTGATGCGCATAGCCCTAGCTGAAAATCGACGCTGCTATATTATGTTATTTTCCACCGAGATCGTCCGTTACGAGCTTTCAGGCCCACAAGGTCTTGAACAAGCGATCCGCTTTTTAAGTCAGCAGTTTCGTGGCGGCACCGATCTGGCCAGTTGTTTTCGCGCCATTATGGAACGCTTACAAAGTCGGGAATGGTTTGACGCTGATGCGGTGGTGATTTCTGATTTTATCGCCCAGCGGTTGCCTGACGATGTGACGAGTAAAGTGAAAGAGTTGCAGCGGGTACATCAGCATCGCTTTCATGCCGTGGCGATGTCGGCACACGGCAAACCCGGCATCATGCGCATTTTCGATCATATCTGGCGCTTTGATACCGGGATGCGAAGCCGCCTGCTCAGACGCTGGCGGCGATAAACGATTACAGCAGAGAAGGGACGCTCTCGCGAACAGCTGCCGGCCATACACCACACTGAACCTGGCCGATATGCGGCAGTTGCAGCAGCAGCATAGTCAAACGAGACTGGCCGATACCGCCGCCGATGGTCTGCGGCATTTCACCGCGCAACAGCGCCTGATGCCATTCCAGCTGCAGACGATCTTCATCACCGGTCAGCGCCAGTTGATGCTTCAGTGTGTCGGCATCCACGCGGATCCCCATGGAAGAAAGCTCAAACGCATCTTCCAGTACCGGGTTCCATACCAGAATATCGCCGTTCAGACCCGCATGACCCAGCTCTGATGGGGTGCTCCAGTCATCATAATCCGGTGCGCGCACGTCGTGGCGATGACCATCACTCAGCTTGCCACCAATCCCGACGAGGAATACCGCGCCAAGATCTTTCGCAATCGCCCGCTCACGCCCTTTGGCATCGAGATCCGGATAACGAGCCAGTAACTCCTGGCTGTGTACGAAGTGGATCTGATCCGGCAGGAACGGTGCCAGACCAAACTCTTCGCTAACAGCAGCTTCGGTTGCTTTAATTCCCGCCCAGATCGCCTCTACTGTGCTTTTCAGAGTGGAGAATTGACGCTCACCGTCGCCCATTACACGTTCCCAGTCCCACTGGTCAACATAGACCGAGTGCAGCGGGGAAAGACGGTCTTCATCGGGGCGAAGGGCTTTCATGTGCGTGTACAGCCCTTCGCCCACGCTGAAGTCGTGTTGCCCTAATGTCTGACGTTTCCACTTCGCCAGTGAATGAACCACTTCGAACTGGGCATCAGGCAGAGCTTTCACTTTTACCTGTACCGCTTTTTCACAGCCCGACAAGTTATCCTGCGTGCCATCCCCCACACGGCTAAGAATCGGCGCCTGGACTTCAATCAGCCCTAAGCGTTCTTCCAGTTGACGAGAAAAGTGAGATTTCACGAAGCTAATTTGACGTTGTTTGGCAATGTAAGCGGTTTTCATTTTTTATACTCCTGCGTCCTGTTGCTTATGATTAAGCAACAAAAACCGACACACATGCAATAATCATTCAATAAAAAGCCTAACTCACTTTTGATTCGTCAAAAAAGAAGGCTAAAATAGAATAAATCATCAATACACATAAGAAAATCCTATGGAAAATTATCTGATCGACAATCTGGACCGCGGCATCCTGGAAGCGTTAATGGGCAATGCACGCACCGCTTACGCCGAACTGGCGAAACAATTTGGCGTAAGCCCGGGGACGATTCACGTTCGTGTAGAGAAAATGAAGCAGGCGGGGATCATTACCGGCGCCCGTATCGACGTCAGCCCAAAACAGCTCGGTTATGACGTAGGCTGTTTTATCGGCATTATCCTGAAGAGCGCAAAAGACTATCCTTCCGCGCTGGCAAAGCTGGAAAGTCTCGACGAAGTCACCGAAGCCTATTACACCACCGGCCACTACAGCATCTTTATAAAAGTGATGTGCCGTTCGATCGATGCTCTCCAGCATGTACTTATCAACAAGATCCAAACAATTGATGAAATTCAGTCCACCGAGACATTGATCGTCCTGCAGAACCCGATCATGCGTACCATTAAGCCCTGATCAGCTTTTTTAATCCCATACTTTTCCACAGGTAGATCCCAGCGCGTTCACAGCGTACAATACGCCACTCTTAATAAAGGTGGCGGTTTATGGCAGATATCACTCTTATCAGCGGCAGCACCCTGGGCGGTGCCGAATATGTAGCAGAACACCTGGCTGAAAAGCTGGAAGAGGCGGGTTTTACCACCGAAACGCTGCACGGTCCGCTGTTAGAAGATTTATCTGCCTCTGGGATCTGGCTGGTTATCAGTTCAACCCACGGTGCCGGAGACATTCCGGACAACCTTTCTCCTTTCTATGAAGCATTGCAGGAACAAAAGCCCGATCTTTCTGCGGTGCGCTTTGGCGCAATCGGTATTGGCAGTCGTGAATACGACACTTTTTGTGGGGCCATCGATAAACTCGAGGCAGAACTCAAAAATTCCGGAGCCAAACAGATTGGTGAAACACTGAAGATCAACATCCTTGATCACGACATTCCGGAAGATCCGGCAGAAGAATGGCTGGGATCGTGGATTAATTTACTCAAATAAGTATACAGATCGTGCGATCTACTGTGGATAACTCTGTCAGGAAGCTTGGATCAACCGGTAGTTATCCAAAGAACAACTGTTGTTCAGTTTTTGAGTTGTGTATAACCCCTCATTCTGATCCCAGCTTATACTGTCCAGGATCACCGATCATTCACAGTTAATGATCCTTTCCAGGTTGTTGATCTTAAAAGCCGGATCCTTGTTATCCACAGGGCAGTGCGATCCTAATAAGAGATCACAATAGAACAGATCTCTAAATAAATAGATCTTCTTTTTAATACCCAGGATCCCGGGTCTTTCTCAAGCCGACAAAGTTGAGTAGAATCCACGGCCCGGGCTTCAATCCATTTTCATACCGCGTTATGCGAGGCAATCACCATGTTTTATCCGGATCCTTTTGACGTCATCATCATTGGCGGGGGTCATGCAGGCACCGAGGCTGCGATGGCCGCGGCGCGTATGGGTCAACAGACTCTGCTTTTGACACACAATATCGACACTCTGGGGCAGATGAGCTGCAACCCGGCGATCGGCGGTATTGGGAAGGGACATCTGGTAAAAGAAGTGGATGCACTCGGCGGTCTGATGGCGAAAGCGATCGATCAGGCAGGTATCCAGTTTAGGATACTAAACGCCAGCAAAGGGCCGGCGGTTCGCGCTACTCGCGCTCAGGCGGATCGTGTGCTCTATCGTCAGGCGGTACGCACGGCGCTGGAGAACCAACCGAATCTGATGATCTTCCAGCAGGCAGTTGAGGATCTTATTGTCGAAAACGATCGCGTGGTTGGTGCTGTCACCCAAATGGGACTGAAGTTCCGTGCCAAAGCCGTCGTGCTCACCGTTGGGACGTTCCTCGACGGTAAAATTCATATCGGTCTGGATAATTACAGCGGTGGCCGTGCTGGTGATCCGCCATCCATTCCGCTTTCTCGCCGTTTGCGTGAACTGCCGCTGCGCGTTGGTCGTCTGAAAACCGGGACGCCGCCGCGTATCGATGCGCGCACTATCGACTTCAGCGTGCTGGCGCAACAGCATGGCGATAACCCAATGCCGGTATTCTCGTTCATGGGCAATGCGGCCCAGCACCCCCAGCAGGTGCCGTGTTATATCACCCATACCAACGAGAAAACCCATGATGTGATCCGCAGTAATCTCGATCGTAGCCCAATGTACGCAGGGGTGATCGAAGGTGTCGGCCCACGCTACTGCCCGTCGATCGAAGACAAAGTCATGCGCTTCGCCGACAGAAATCAGCATCAGATCTTCCTTGAACCGGAAGGGTTGACCTCTAACGAAATTTATCCGAACGGTATCTCCACCAGCCTGCCGTTCGATGTGCAGATGCAAATCGTCCGCTCCATGCAGGGGATGGAAAACGCGAAGATCGTGCGTCCGGGTTATGCCATTGAGTATGACTTCTTCGATCCGCGTGACCTGAAACCGACGCTGGAGAGTAAGTTTATCCAGGGGCTGTTCTTTGCTGGTCAGATTAACGGCACTACCGGTTATGAAGAAGCCGCTGCGCAAGGTTTGCTGGCCGGTCTTAACGCTGCCCGTCTGTCCGCAGACAAAGAAGGTTGGGCGCCTGCGCGTTCTCAGGCTTATCTTGGTGTGCTGGTGGACGACCTCTGCACGCTGGGTACCAAAGAACCGTACCGTATGTTTACCTCCCGCGCAGAATATCGTCTGATGCTGCGCGAAGATAACGCGGATCTGCGTTTGACTGAAATCGGTCGTGAACTGGGTCTGGTAGATGACGAACGCTGGGCGCGCTTTAACGAGAAGCTTGAGAACATCGAGCGTGAGCGTCAGCGTCTGAAATCGACCTGGGTAACCCCGTCGGCGGAAGCTGCAGCCGAAGTGAATGCTCACCTGACTGCGCCGCTTTCCCGTGAAGCCAGCGGTGAAGATCTGCTGCGTCGTCCGGAAATGACGTATGAAAAATTAACCACGCTGACGCCGTTTTCCCCTGCGTTGACAGACGAACAGGCGGCGGAACAGGTTGAGATTCAGGTTAAATACGAAGGTTATATTGCGCGCCAGCAAGATGAGATCGAAAAGCAACAGCGTAACGAGAACACGCTGCTGCCTGCGACGCTGGATTACCGCCAGGTATCCGGTCTGTCTAACGAAGTGATCGCCAAACTTAACGATCACAAACCGGCCTCTATCGGTCAGGCTTCGCGTATTTCTGGCGTCACACCTGCGGCCATCTCCATTCTGCTGGTGTGGCTGAAAAAACAGGGTATGCTGCGTCGTAGCGCATAACGCATTCAAAATGCCAGGTAAGCACCCGCTTACCTGGCAACGCATCAAGAACAGGTAATCACCGTGCTCAACAAACTCTCTTCACTGCTGAAAGACGCAGGAATTTCGCTTACCGATCACCAGAAAAATCAGCTTATTGCCTACGTAAATATGCTGCATAAATGGAATAAGGCGTACAACCTGACCTCGGTCCGCGATCCTAACGAGATGCTGGTACGCCATATTCTCGACAGCATTGTCGTTGCTCCATATTTGCAAGGTGAGCGTTTTATCGATGTGGGAACCGGACCGGGGTTGCCTGGCATACCGCTTTCTATCGTGCGTCCTGAAGCCCATTTCACGCTGCTGGATAGCCTTGGTAAACGCGTGCGTTTCCTCCGTCAGGTGCAACATGAACTGAAACTGGAAAACATTGAACCAGTACAGAGCAGGGTAGAAGAGTTTCCGTCAGAGCCGCCGTTTGATGGCGTAATTAGCCGCGCTTTTGCGTCTTTGAACGATATGGTGAGCTGGTGCCATCATCTTCCTGGTGAGCAAGGCCGTTTTTATGCGTTGAAAGGTCAAATGCCGGAAGATGAAATCGCTTTGTTGCCTGAAGAATATCAGGTCGAATCAGTGGTTAAACTTCAGGTTCCCGCTCTGGATGGCGAACGTCATCTGGTGGTGATTAAAGCAAATAAAATTTAATTTTTATCAAAAAAATAATAAAAAATTGACCGGTTAGACTGTTAACAACAACCAGGTTTTCTACTGATATAACTGGTTACATTTAACGCCACGTTCACTATTTTGCATCAACAAAGTAACGTGGCTTTTTTGGTAAGCAGAAAATAAGTCATTAGTGAAAATATCAGGCTGCTAAAAATTAGCGCTAAGAACCATAATTGTCTGTTAAAGTTTTATTAAGAATGTCAATGGGGGGTTTTTGTTGTGTAAATGCTATTTGTGAAAAGAGTATCTGTTTTTAGACTGAAATATCAGAAGCTTGCAAAGGCATCATTTGCCAAGTAAATAAATATGCTACGGGTGAACATGCTCGATATGTGATCTGAAGCACGCTTTACCACTAGTGTTTACGCGTTATTTACAGTTTTTCATGATCCACCACGGTTAGCAGAAAAGTCGCAATTGTATGCACTGGAAAAATATTTAAACATTTATTCACCTTTTGGCTACTTATTGTTTGAAATCACGGGGGCGCACCGTATAATTTGACCGCTTTTTGATGCTTGACTCTAAGCCTTAAAGAAAGTTTTATACGACACGCGGCATACCTCGAAGGGAGCAGGAGTGAAAAACGTGATGTCTGTGTCGCTCTTGAGTCGAAACGTTGCTCGGAAGCTTCTGCTCGTTCAGTTACTGGTGGTGATAGCAAGTGGATTGCTGTTCAGCCTCAAAGACCCCTTCTGGGGCGTCTCTGCGTTAAGTGGAGGCCTGGCAGTCTTTCTGCCTAACGTTTTTTTTTATGATATTTGCCTGGCGTCACCAGGCGCATACACCAGCGAAAGGCCGGGTGGCCTGGACGTTCGCATTTGGCGAAGCTTTCAAAGTTCTGGCGATGTTGGTGTTACTGGTGGTGGCGTTGGCTGTTTTAAAGGCGGTATTCTTGCCGCTGATCGTTACGTGGGTTTTGGTGCTGGTGGTTCAGATACTGGCACCGGCTGTAATTAACAACAAAGGGTAAAAGGCATCATGGCTTCAGAAAATATGACGCCGCAGGATTACATAGGACACCACCTGAATAACCTTCAGCTGGACCTGCGTACATTCTCGCTGGTGGATCCGCATAACCCCCCAGCCACCTTCTGGACAATTAATATTGACTCCATGTTCTTCTCGGTGGTGCTGGGTCTGTTGTTCCTGGTTTTATTCCGTAGCGTAGCCAAAAAGGCGACCAGCGGTGTGCCAGGTAAGTTTCAGACCGCGATTGAGCTGGTGATCGGCTTTGTTAATGGTAGCGTGAAAGACATGTACCATGGCAAAAGCAAGCTGATTGCTCCGCTGGCCCTGACGATCTTCGTCTGGGTATTCCTGATGAACCTGATGGATTTACTGCCTATCGACCTGCTGCCGTACATTGCTGAACATGTACTGGGTCTGCCTGCACTGCGTGTGGTTCCGTCTGCGGACGTGAACGTAACGCTGTCTATGGCACTGGGCGTATTTATCCTGATTCTGTTCTACAGCATCAAAATGAAAGGCATCGGCGGCTTCACGAAAGAGTTGACGCTGCAGCCGTTCAATCACTGGGCGTTCATTCCTGTCAACTTAATCCTTGAAGGGGTAAGCCTGCTGTCCAAACCAGTTTCACTCGGTTTGCGACTGTTCGGTAACATGTATGCCGGTGAGCTGATTTTCATTCTGATTGCTGGTCTGTTGCCGTGGTGGTCACAGTGGATCCTGAATGTGCCGTGGGCCATTTTCCACATCCTGATCATTACGCTGCAAGCCTTCATCTTCATGGTTCTGACGATCGTCTATCTGTCGATGGCGTCTGAAGAACATTAATTTACCAACACTACTACGTTTTAACTGAAACAAACTGGAGACTGTCATGGAAAACCTGAATATGGATCTGCTGTACATGGCTGCCGCTGTGATGATGGGTCTGGCGGCAATCGGTGCTGCGATCGGTATCGGCATCCTCGGGGGTAAATTCCTGGAAGGCGCAGCGCGTCAACCTGATCTGATTCCTCTGCTGCGTACTCAGTTCTTTATCGTTATGGGTCTGGTGGATGCTATCCCGATGATCGCTGTAGGTCTGGGTCTGTACGTGATGTTCGCTGTCGCGTAGTAAGCGTTGCTTTTATTTAAAGAGCAATATCAGAACGTTAACTAAATAGAGGCATTGTGCTGTGAATCTTAACGCAACAATCCTCGGCCAGGCCATCGCGTTTGTCCTGTTCGTTCTGTTCTGCATGAAGTACGTATGGCCGCCATTAATGGCAGCCATCGAAAAACGTCAAAAAGAAATTGCTGACGGCCTTGCTTCCGCAGAACGAGCACATAAGGACCTTGACCTTGCAAAGGCCAGCGCGACCGACCAGCTGAAAAAAGCGAAAGCGGAAGCCCAGGTAATCATCGAGCAGGCGAACAAACGCCGCTCGCAGATTCTGGACGAAGCGAAAGCTGAGGCAGAACAGGAACGTACTAAAATCGTGGCCCAGGCGCAGGCGGAAATTGAAGCCGAGCGTAAACGTGCCCGTGAAGAGCTGCGTAAGCAAGTTGCTATCCTGGCTGTTGCTGGCGCCGAGAAGATCATCGAACGTTCCGTGGATGAAGCTGCTAACAGCGACATCGTGGATAAACTTGTCGCTGAACTGTAAGGAGGGAGGGGCTGATGTCTGAATTTATTACGGTAGCTCGCCCCTACGCCAAAGCAGCTTTTGACTTTGCCGTCGAACACCAAAGTGTAGAACGCTGGCAGGACATGCTGGCGTTTGCCGCCGAGGTAACCAAAAACGAACAGATGGCAGAGCTTCTCTCTGGTGCACTGGCGCCAGAAACGCTCGCCGAGTCGTTTATCGCAGTTTGTGGTGAGCAACTGGACGAAAACGGTCAGAACCTGATTCGGGTTATGGCTGAAAATGGTCGTCTTAACGCGCTCCCGGATGTTCTGGAGCAGTTTATTCACCTGCGTGCCGTGAGTGAGGCTACCGCTGAGGTAGACGTCATTTCCGCTGCTGCATTGAGTGAACAACAGCTCGCGAAAATTTCTGCTGCGATGGAAAAACGTCTGTCACGCAAAGTTAAGCTGAATTGCAAAATCGATAAGTCTGTAATGGCAGGCGTTATCATCCGAGCGGGTGATATGGTCATTGATGGCAGCGTACGCGGTCGTCTTGAGCGCCTTGCAGACGTCTTGCAGTCTTAAGGGGACTGGAGCATGCAACTGAATTCCACCGAAATCAGCGAACTGATCAAGCAGCGCATTGCTCAGTTCAATGTTGTGAGTGAAGCTCACAACGAAGGTACTATTGTTTCTGTAAGTGACGGTGTTATCCGCATTCACGGCCTGGCCGATTGTATGCAGGGTGAAATGATCTCCCTGCCGGGTAACCGTTACGCTATCGCACTGAACCTCGAGCGCGACTCTGTAGGTGCGGTTGTTATGGGTCCGTACGCTGACCTTGCCGAAGGCATGAAAGTTAAGTGTACTGGCCGTATCCTGGAAGTTCCGGTTGGCCGTGGCCTGCTGGGTCGTGTGGTTAACACTCTGGGTGCACCAATCGACGGTAAAGGTCCGCTGGATCACGACGGCTTCTCTGCTGTAGAAGCAATCGCTCCAGGCGTTATCGAACGTCAGTCCGTAGATCAGCCGGTACAGACCGGTTATAAAGCCGTTGACTCCATGATCCCAATCGGTCGTGGTCAGCGTGAATTGATCATCGGTGACCGTCAGACCGGTAAAACCGCACTGGCTATTGATGCCATCATCAACCAGCGCGATTCCGGTATCAAATGTATCTATGTCGCTATCGGCCAGAAAGCGTCCACCATTTCTAACGTGGTACGTAAACTGGAAGAGCACGGCGCACTGGCTAACACCATCGTTGTGGTAGCAACCGCGTCTGAATCCGCTGCACTGCAATACCTGGCGCCATATGCCGGTTGCGCAATGGGCGAATACTTCCGTGACCGCGGTGAAGATGCGCTGATCATTTACGATGACCTGTCTAAACAGGCTGTTGCTTACCGTCAGATCTCCCTGCTGCTCCGTCGTCCGCCAGGACGTGAAGCATTCCCGGGCGACGTATTCTACCTCCACTCTCGTCTGCTGGAGCGTGCTGCGCGTGTTAACGCCGAATACGTCGAAGCCTTCACCAAAGGTGAAGTGAAAGGGAAAACCGGTTCTCTGACTGCGCTGCCGATTATCGAAACTCAGGCGGGTGACGTTTCTGCGTTCGTTCCGACCAACGTAATCTCCATTACCGATGGTCAGATCTTCCTGGAAACCAACCTGTTCAACGCCGGTATTCGTCCTGCGGTTAACCCGGGTATTTCCGTATCCCGTGTTGGTGGTGCAGCACAGACCAAGATCATGAAAAAACTGTCCGGTGGTATCCGTACCGCTCTGGCACAGTATCGTGAACTGGCAGCGTTCTCTCAGTTTGCATCCGACCTTGACGATGCAACTCGTAAGCAGCTTGACCACGGTCAGAAAGTGACCGAACTGCTGAAACAGAAACAGTATGCGCCGATGTCTGTTGCGCAACAGTCTCTGGTTCTGTTCGCAGCAGAACGTGGTTACCTGGCGGATGTTGAACTGTCGAAAATCGGCAGCTTCGAAGCCGCTCTGTTGGCTTACGTCGACCGTGATCACGCTCCGTTGATGCAAGAGATCAACCAGACCGGTGGCTACAACGACGAAATCGAAGGCAAGCTGAAAGGCATCCTCGATTCCTTCAAAGCAACCCAATCCTGGTAACGTCTGGCGGCTTGCCTTAGGGCAGGCCGCAAGGCATTGAGGAGAAGCTCATGGCCGGCGCAAAAGAGATACGTAGTAAGATCGCAAGCGTCCAGAACACGCAAAAGATCACTAAAGCGATGGAGATGGTCGCCGCTTCCAAAATGCGTAAATCGCAGGATCGCATGGCGGCCAGCCGTCCTTATGCAGAAACCATGCGCAAAGTGATTGGTCACCTTGCGCACGGTAATCTGGAATATAAGCACCCATACCTGGAAGAACGCGACGTTAAACGCGTGGGCTACCTGGTGGTGTCGACCGACCGTGGTTTGTGCGGTGGTTTGAACATTAACCTGTTCAAAAAACTGCTGGCGGAAATGAAGACCTGGACCGACAAAGGCGTTCAATGCGACCTCGCAATGATCGGCTCGAAAGGTGTGTCGTTCTTCAGTTCCGTGGGCGGCAATGTTGTTGCCCAGGTTACAGGCATGGGAGATAACCCTTCCCTGTCCGAACTGATCGGTCCGGTAAAAGTGATGTTGCAGGCCTACGACGAAGGCCGTCTGGACAAGCTTTACATTGTCAGCAACAAATTTATTAACACCATGTCTCAGGTTCCGACCATCAGCCAGCTGCTGCCGTTACCGGCATCAGATGATGATGATCTGAAACATAAATCCTGGGATTACCTGTACGAACCCGATCCGAAGGCGTTGCTGGATACCCTGCTGCGTCGTTATGTCGAATCTCAGGTTTATCAGGGCGTGGTAGAAAACCTGGCCAGCGAGCAGGCCGCCCGTATGGTGGCGATGAAAGCCGCGACCGACAATGGCGGCAGCCTGATTAAAGAGCTGCAGTTGGTATACAACAAAGCTCGTCAGGCCAGCATTACTCAGGAACTCACCGAGATCGTCTCGGGGGCCGCCGCGGTTTAAACAGGTTATTTCGTAGAGGATTTAAGATGGCTACTGGAAAGATTGTCCAGGTAATCGGCGCCGTAGTTGACGTCGAATTCCCTCAGGATGCCGTACCGCGCGTGTACGATGCTCTTGAGGTGCAAAATGGTAATGAGCGTCTGGTGCTGGAAGTTCAGCAGCAGCTCGGCGGCGGTATCGTGCGTACCATCGCAATGGGTTCCTCCGACGGTCTGCGTCGCGGTCTGGATGTAAAAGACCTCGAACATCCGATCGAAGTCCCGGTAGGTAAAGCGACTCTGGGCCGTATCATGAACGTACTGGGCGAACCGGTCGACATGAAAGGCGAGATCGGTGAAGAAGAGCGTTGGGCGATTCACCGCGCAGCACCTTCCTACGAAGAGCTGTCAAACTCTCAGGAACTGCTGGAAACCGGTATCAAAGTTATCGACCTGATGTGTCCGTTCGCTAAGGGCGGTAAAGTTGGTCTGTTCGGTGGTGCGGGTGTAGGTAAAACCGTAAACATGATGGAGCTTATTCGTAACATCGCGATCGAGCACTCCGGTTACTCTGTGTTTGCGGGCGTAGGTGAACGTACTCGTGAGGGTAACGACTTCTACCACGAAATGACCGACTCCAACGTTATCGACAAAGTATCCCTGGTGTATGGCCAGATGAACGAGCCGCCGGGAAACCGTCTGCGCGTTGCTCTGACCGGTCTGACCATGGCTGAGAAATTCCGTGACGAAGGTCGTGACGTTCTGCTGTTCGTTGACAACATCTATCGTTACACCCTGGCCGGTACGGAAGTATCCGCACTGCTGGGCCGTATGCCTTCAGCGGTAGGTTATCAGCCGACCCTGGCGGAAGAGATGGGCGTTCTGCAGGAACGTATCACCTCCACCAAAACCGGTTCTATCACCTCCGTACAGGCAGTATACGTACCTGCGGATGACTTGACTGACCCGTCTCCGGCAACCACCTTTGCGCACCTTGACGCAACCGTGGTACTGAGCCGTCAGATCGCGTCTCTGGGTATCTACCCGGCCGTTGACCCGCTGGACTCCACCAGCCGTCAGCTGGACCCGCTGGTGGTTGGCCAGGAACACTACGACACTGCGCGTGGCGTTCAGTCCATCCTGCAACGTTATCAGGAACTGAAAGACATCATCGCCATCCTGGGTATGGATGAACTGTCTGAAGAAGACAAACTGGTGGTAGCGCGTGCTCGTAAGATCCAGCGCTTCCTGTCCCAGCCGTTCTTCGTGGCAGAAGTATTCACCGGTTCTCCGGGTAAATACGTCTCCCTGAAAGACACCATCCGTGGCTTTAAAGGCATCATGGAAGGCGAATACGATCACCTGCCGGAGCAGGCGTTCTACATGGTCGGTTCCATCGAAGAAGCTGTGGAAAAAGCCAAAAAACTTTAACGCCTTAATCGGAGGGTGATATGGCAATGACTTACCACCTGGACGTCGTCAGCGCAGAGCAACAAATGTTCTCTGGTCTGGTCGAGAAAATCCAGGTAACGGGTAGCGAAGGTGAACTGGGAATTTACCCGGGCCACGCACCGCTGCTCACCGCCATTAAGCCTGGTATGATTCGCATCGTGAAACAGCACGGTCACGAAGAGTTTATCTATCTGTCTGGCGGCATTCTTGAAGTGCAGCCTGGCAACGTGACCGTTCTGGCCGACACCGCAATTCGCGGACAGGATCTCGACGAAGCGCGAGCCATGGAAGCGAAACGTAAGGCTGAAGAGCACATTAGCAGCTCTCACGGCGACGTAGATTACGCTCAGGCGTCTGCGGAACTGGCCAAAGCGATCGCGCAGCTGCGCGTTATCGAGTTGACCAAAAAAGCGATGTAACACCGGCTTGAAAAGCACAAAAGCCAGTCTGGAAACAGGCTGGCTTTTTTTTCGCGCGCCGCAGCGAGATTGGTTCTGCTATATCCTGCGCATTTTTATATCCCGCAATTAAACTCATTTTTATAATTACGCGAAATCCTTCGCTGATTTTCCTGTTTATTCATTGATCGAAATAAGAGCAAAAACATCAGCCTGACGCTTAAATGAAGGTGGTGTCTTACTTTTATGAAGACAAAAGGCGTGACGATGGTCGAAAATGGCTCTTTCGCCAGCGGGGATAATCCGTTATTGAGCAATTTATCCCCTGTCCATTTCACGATGAAAAAAATGTAGTTTTTTCAATGTGAAGCGGTTTAAATTCGTTCTCAAATTACAGTCAGGACGCGTATGTTGAATAATGCTATGAGCGTAGTGATCCTTGCAGCAGGCAAAGGCACTCGCATGTATTCCGATCTTCCGAAAGTGCTGCATACCCTTGCCGGGAAAGCGATGGTTCAGCATGTCATTGATGCTGCGAATGAATTAGGCGCAGCGCACGTTCACCTGGTTTACGGCCACGGCGGCGATCTACTTAAACAGGCACTGAAAGACGACAACCTGAACTGGGTGCTTCAGGCAGAGCAACTGGGTACTGGTCATGCCATGCAGCAGGCTGCACCTTTCTTTGCCGATGACGAAGACATTTTAATGCTCTACGGCGACGTGCCGTTGATCTCTGTTGAAACACTCCAGCGCCTGCGTGATGCTAAACCGCAGGGCGGCATTGGCCTGCTGACAGTGAAACTGGATGATCCGACCGGTTATGGTCGTATTACCCGTGAAAACGGCAAAGTTACTGGTATTGTTGAACATAAAGATGCCACCGACGAGCAGCGTCAGATTCAGGAAATCAACACCGGCATTCTGATCGCCAACGGCGCAGATATGAAACGCTGGTTGGCGAAGCTGACCAACAATAACGCTCAGGGCGAATACTACATCACCGATATTATTTCGCTGGCGTATCAGGAAGGACGTGAAATCGTTGCCGTTCACCCGCAACGTTTAAGCGAAGTTGAAGGCGTGAATAACCGCCTGCAACTCTCTCGTCTGGAGCGCGCTTACCAGTCCGAACAGGCTGAAAAACTGTTGTTAGCAGGCGTTATGTTGCGCGATCCAGCCCGTTTTGATCTGCGCGGTACGCTAACTCACGGGCGCGATGTTGAAATTGATACTAACGTTATCATCGAGGGCAACGTTACTCTCGGTAATCGCGTGAAAATCGGCACCGGTTGCGTGATTAAAAACAGCGTGATTGGCGATGATTGCGAAATTAGCCCGTATACCGTAGTGGAAGATGCTAATCTGGCTGCGGCCTGTACCATCGGCCCGTTTGCGCGCCTGCGCCCCGGTGCTGAGTTGCTAGAAGGTGCACACGTCGGTAACTTCGTTGAGATGAAAAAAGCGCGTATGGGTAAAGGTTCGAAAGCCGGTCATCTGACTTACCTGGGCGATGCGGAGATCGGCGATAACGTTAACATCGGTGCGGGAACCATTACCTGCAACTATGATGGAGCGAATAAATTCAAAACCATTATCGGCGATGATGTATTTGTCGGTTCCGACACCCAGCTGGTGGCTCCAGTAACGGTGGGTAAAGGTGCGACGATTGCTGCCGGTACAACTGTGACGCGTAATGTTGGCGAAAACGCATTAGCTATCAGCCGCGTGCCGCAGTCGCAAAAAGAAGGCTGGCGTCGTCCGGCAAAGAAAAAGTAATTCTGGCTGGGTAAATCTGGCCTCCTGGGATGAGGAGATAACATAATCTCCCTCCCACAAGCAGTAACTATAAAAATAACCCCACTCTCTACAAGGCTCGGGGCGCCCGAAAAAACGGGCATACAGGTTGACCGACAACGATATAAACCGGAATCAAAAACTATGTGTGGAATTGTTGGCGCGATCGCGCAACGTGATGTAGCAGAAATCCTTCTTGAAGGTTTACGTCGTCTGGAATACCGCGGTTATGACTCTGCTGGTCTGGCCGTTGTTGACGCAGAAGGTCATATGACCCGTCTGCGTCGTCTCGGTAAAGTCCAGATGCTGGCTCAGGCAGCGGAAGAACATCCTCTGCATGGCGGCACGGGTATTGCTCACACTCGCTGGGCGACGCACGGCGAGCCTTCAGAAGTGAATGCGCATCCGCATGTTTCTGAACACATTGTGGTGGTGCATAACGGCATCATCGAAAACCATGAACCGCTGCGTGAAGAGTTAAAAGCGCGTGGTTATACCTTCGTGTCTGAAACCGACACCGAAGTTATTGCTCATCTGGTTAACTGGGAACTGAAACAGGGCGGCACTCTGCGTGAAGCTGTTCTGCGCGCTATTCCGCAGCTGCGTGGCGCTTATGGCACGGTAATTATGGATACCCGTCACCCGGATACCCTGTTGGCGGCACGTTCTGGTAGTCCGTTGGTGATTGGCCTCGGTATGGGCGAAAACTTTATCGCTTCTGACCAGCTGGCACTGCTGCCAGTGACTCGTCGCTTTATCTTCCTCGAAGAAGGCGATATTGCTGAAGTGACTCGCCGTTCGGTAACCATCTTCGATAAATCAGGCGCGGAAGTGAAACGTCAGGATATCGAATCCAATCTGCAATATGACGCGGGCGATAAAGGCATTTACCGTCACTACATGCAGAAAGAGATCTACGAACAGCCGAACGCGATCAAAAACACCCTTACCGGGCGTATCAGCCACGGCCAGGTGGATTTAAGCGAGCTGGGGCCGAACGCCGATGAACTGCTGTCGAAGGTTGAGCATATTCAGATCCTCGCCTGCGGTACTTCTTACAACTCCGGTATGGTTTCCCGTTACTGGTTTGAATCGCTGGCAGGTATTCCGTGCGACGTTGAAATCGCCTCTGAATTCCGCTATCGCAAATCTGCCGTGCGCCGTAACAGCCTGATGATCACCCTGTCGCAGTCTGGCGAAACCGCGGATACCCTGGCGGGCCTGCGTCTGTCGAAAGAGCTGGGATATTTGGGCTCGCTGGCAATCTGTAACGTTCCGGGTTCTTCTCTGGTACGTGAATCCGATCTGGCGCTGATGACTAATGCCGGTACTGAAATCGGCGTGGCGTCCACCAAAGCATTCACCACCCAGTTAACCGTATTGTTGATGCTGGTGGCGAAACTGTCTCGCCTGAAAGGTCTGGATGCCTCCATTGAGCATGATATCGTGCATGGTCTGCAGGCGCTGCCGAACCGTATTGAGCAGATGCTGTCTCAGGACAAACGCATTGAAGCCCTGGCGGAAGATTTCTCTGACAAGCATCACGCGCTGTTCCTGGGCCGTGGCGATCAGTACCCAATCGCGCTGGAAGGCGCATTGAAGCTGAAAGAGATCTCTTACATTCACGCTGAAGCCTACGCTGCAGGCGAACTGAAACACGGTCCGCTGGCGCTGATTGATGCCGATATGCCGGTTATCGTCGTTGCACCGAACAACGAACTGCTGGAAAAACTGAAATCCAACATTGAAGAAGTTCGTGCGCGTGGCGGTCAGTTGTACGTCTTCGCCGATCAGGATGCTGGTTTTGTCGGTAGCGATAACATGCACATCATCGAGATGCCGCATGTAGAAGAGGTGATTGCACCGATCTTCTACACCGTTCCGCTGCAGCTACTGGCTTACCATGTCGCGCTGATCAAAGGCACCGACGTTGACCAGCCGCGTAACCTGGCAAAATCGGTAACGGTTGAGTAAAACAGAACACGCATAATGAAAGGGTTGCCATCTGGCGGCCCTTTTTTTTCATA
Source organism: Escherichia sp. E4930 (assembly GCF_005845405.1). Taxonomy (NCBI): domain Bacteria; kingdom Pseudomonadati; phylum Pseudomonadota; class Gammaproteobacteria; order Enterobacterales; family Enterobacteriaceae; genus Escherichia; species Escherichia sp. E4930. Next base: position 30,294 of record NZ_VCDZ01000009.1, read on the forward strand.
AATAACATTAATAAAATTATGATTTATATATTAGGCAATATGAATATATTCTGATTTGTTTTTAATGTCTGATTGCACACTTGATTTTATACATTTTTTATAATATTTAAATAATAAATTTATATTCAAATTCAAATAATTAATATTATTTTTAGCTAATTTTATTTCGTTGATGTAGTATGTCCGCGAATCATAAACACACTTATTAATATAAGTGATGATTCAGGTTAAAGGATATATTATATCAATGGAGTTTCTATGAAACGTAATATTATAGGTAGTGCACTCACTCTGGCTTCTTTAATGTTGGCCGGGCATGCACTGGCAGAGGATGGTGTTGTTCATTTTGTCGGTGAAATTGTCGACACTACTTGTGAAGTTACCTCCGATACAGCCGATCAAACCGTTCCACTGGGTAAAGTCAGCAAAAGCGCATTTTCAGGTGTAGGTAGTCTGGCGTCACCACAGCAGTTCAGTATTAAACTTGAAAAGTGCCCGGCAACCTACACTCAGGCAGCCGTTCGTTTTGATGGTACCGAAGCGCCTGGCGGAGACGGTGACCTGAAAGTAGGTACACCAATTACTGCGAGCGATCCGGGTGATTATACTGGCACAGGAGCTGCAATAGTTGCTACTGGCGTCGGCATCCGTATTTTTAACCAGTCCGATAATTCGCAGGTTAAACTTTATAACGACTCTGCTTATACCGCTATCGACGCTGAAGGCAAGGCAGAAATGAAGTTTATTGCACGCTATGTGGCAACCAATGTGACCGTAACGGCGGGTACGGCGAACGCTGATTCACAATTTACCGTCGAATATAAGAAATAATTTATCAAGGGCCTTTTTATTCAGTTGGCTTTGGCCAGGGAGTCGTTATGTCCAGAAAAAGTTGTTTAATCAGGCTCTTTAAAACAACAGTTTCATGTAAGTTATTTACCGCGATTATACTCAGTGTTTTTTTAGGCCAACCAGTATTAACCTATGCAGGTGTTGTCATTGGCGGTACGCGGGTAGTTTACTTAAGTAATAATGCCGATAAATCTATTTCTGTATTTAGCAAAGAAGAAAAAATACCTTACCTCATCCAGGCTTGGGTAGATCCGTTTAATAAAGAGGATAAAAGTAAAGCGCCGTTTACCGTTATTCCTCCGGTATCACGATTAGAACCCGCGCAAGAAAAAGTATTACGCATTATTCACACCAAAGGTGTGTCATTGCCTGATGATCGCGAGTCAGTCTTCTGGCTGAATATTAAAAATATTCCGCCCTCTGCGAGCAACAAAGCGGCGAACTCGCTAGAAATCGCAGTCAAAACGCGTATCAAGCTGTTCTGGCGACCAGCAAATATCCGCCTTATTCCCGAAGAGGCTGCACCGAAGGTGAAGTGGCGCCGGGAAGGGCGAAATCTCATAGCAGAGAATCCCAACCCAATTCATATCAGTGTGATGGATGTCATCGTTGATGGTCATGATGTGCCTCTCAACATGATCCGTCCTTTTGAAACGCTCACGTTACCTTTACCTGCTAATTCTGCGGGAGGCCAAATGACCTGGCGATTTATTAATGATTACGGCGCAGTCAGTGACCCGATAAAAATGATGCTGTAAGCAAGGGATAAGGATAGGCGTATTATGATGACGACCAGAATAGTGGTTGGCCTCACGGCAGGGACGTGTCTGATTTTCTCGCAAAGCCTGATGGCCGAGGTCAGTGTATTCAATCCGGCGCTTCTGGAAATCGACCATAAATCCGAAGTCGATATTCGTCAGTTTAACCGGGCAAATATGATGCCTCCTGGCGTTTATAGCGTTGATATTTTTATTAATGGGAAAATGTTTGAACGTCAGGATGTTACTTTTGTTCAGGATAACCCCGATGCCGATCTACACGCCTGCTTTATTGCCATTAAAAAAACGCTGGCCTCTTTTGGCGTAAAAGTTGATGCCTTGAAGTCGCTCAATAACGTGGATGAAACGACCTGCCTTGATCCTGCGCCACGTATTGAAGGCTCATCCTGGCAGTTCGACAGTGATAAATTACAACTGAATATATCCATTCCCCAAATCTACATGGACGCGATGGCTTTTGATTACATAAGCCCCACGCGTTGGGATGAGGGGATTAACGCGCTCACTATCAACTACGATTTTTCTGGTTCACATACCCTGCGTTCGGATTATGGTTCTGAGGAGACAGATACCAGTTATCTCAATTTGCGCAACGGGCTGAATATTGGGTCATGGCGGCTACGTAATTACAGTACCTTAAACACCACTGATGGTCGGGCGGAATACAACTCTATCAGCACCTGGATACAGCGTGATATTGCGGCATTAAGAAGCCAGATTATGATCGGCGATACGTGGACGGCGAGCGATATTTTTGACAGTACACAAATCCGCGGAGCACGCCTGTATACCGACAACGACATGTTACCTGCCAGCCAGAATGGGTTTGCGCCAGTAGTTCGGGGAATTGCAAAATCCAATGCCACTGTCATCATTCGCCAGAATGGCTACGTGATTTATCAATCTGCCGTTCCACAAGGTGCCTTTGAAATCACCGACCTCAACACTGCCAGCACAGGTGGCGATCTGGACGTGACTATCAAAGAAGAAGATGGTAGCGAACAACGATTCACTCAACCTTATGCCTCTTTGGCGATCCTCAAACGTGAAGGTCAGACCGATGTTGATGTCAGTGTGGGGGAATTGCGCGATGAAGATGGCTTTACCCCTGATGTTCTTCAGGCACAGATCCTTCATGGTTTTCCCCATGGTTTTACATTGTATGGTGGCATACAGGCTGCTGAAAATTATGGTTCTGCCGCTCTGGGCGTGGGTAAAGATCTAGGTTCTCTGGGCGCAATTTCTTTTGATGTGACACATGCCCGCGCGAAATTTAGTCATGATGATACGGAAACCGGTCAGTCTTATCGCTTTCTGTATTCGAAACGTTTTGATGATACGGATACCAGCTTGCGCCTGGTTGGCTATCGTTACTCCACCGAAGGCTATTATACCCTCAATGAATGGGCGTCCCGGCGTAATAATCCTGAAGATTTTTGGGAAACCGGTAACCGCCGCAGCCGTGTGGAAGGAACGCTAACGCAATCACTGGGCAGAGATTATGGCAACTTATATCTGACATTAAGTCGCCAACAGTACTGGCATACCGATGATGTTGAACGATTAATGCAATTTGGCTACAGCAGTAGCTGGAAGCGTCTCTCGTGGAACGTCTCCTGGAGTTATTCCAATACTGCCCGGCAGGGGACGGGTAACAACCATGCCAGTGATAACACCAGTGAGCAGATCTACATGCTCTCTTTATCTGTTCCTTTATCGGGCTGGTGGGGAAATAGTTACGCCACCTATTCTGTTTCACAAAACGATAATTCCGGTAGCTCACATCAACTTGGACTCAGTGGTACGGCTCTGGAGAGAAATAATCTTTCCTGGAATTTAATGCAGTCCTATAACAGCCGTGATGATGAAGTCGGCGGTAATATGTCACTGACCTATGACGGAACTTACGGCACAGTGAACGGCAGTTATAACTACAGCCAAAATTCCCAGCGACTTAATTATGGTATCAGGGGCGGCATTCTGGCGCACAGTGAAGGAGTAACGTTAAGCCAGGAATTGGGTGAAACAATCGCTCTCGTTAAAGCGCCAGGGGCCGCCGGTTTGGAAATCGATAATATGCGTGGTGCAGCAACGGACTGGCGTGGCTATACGGTCAAGACACAGCTAAACCCTTATGATGAAAACCGGGTAGCAATCAGCGATAACTATTTCTCGAAGTCGAATATAGAACTTGATAATACCGTCGTTACGATGGTTCCCACCCGTGGCGCGGTGGTTAAAGCAGAATTTGTTACCCACGTGGGCTATCGCGTTCTTTTCAGAGTAATGAATGCAAAAGGTAAGCCAGCACCTTTTGGCGCTATTGCTTCTGTACAAAATACAGCGCTGATTCAGGAATTGTCGGTGACCAGGGAGAACTTTATCTCTCGGGCCTTCCTGAAAAGGGGCAGGTGATGCTCTCCTGGGGTGAAAATGCCGTCACTAAATGCACCTTCGATTATTCCCTTTCAATACCAGAAAGCGAGAGCGGCTTAATTGAACAAGGTGTGACATGTCATTAAAAGGATTTTTATGAATAAGTATATTATACAGTGGTGCTTTGCTGTCTTTATCTTCTCCTTTAGTGGCGTGGCACTTGCAGCCCCGAAAGGTATTTGTACCCCTGATAATGGTGTATTTCATAGTTTACTTGATTTTTCAGGTTTTCTGATTACGGCAAACGAGAACAGAGTCGGAACGACATTTAATACCGTAGTGACAAACGGAGACTCTTATCCTGCACATTGTCATTGTGATACAGGAACAGTGGGAGAGTTTCCTTATATATATTATACAGCAAGAATAAACGATGCCTTAAGTTATGCGGGGGTTCACTCTAATGTAAAATACTATGACCTGAATCCTAACCTTGATGTAGGGATATCAATAGACATTCTTGGTGTAGGGTATATTAACGCCCCTTTTGAATATCAGGCCAACAGGCCTTCCGGTAAATACAAATGTGATCGCACTGAACCATTAAATGCTTCCAGCGGGGCAAAAGCGAGAATTTATTTTTATGTCAAGAAAACATTTGCGGGAAAATTGATTGTTCCTCAAACGCTTGTGGCGAAATTGTACGGAACTATAAGTAATGATACGCCGGTTGACTATTCGCAACCGATGGCTGATATTTATATTCGTGGTGATATCACCGCGCCGCAGAGTTGTGAAATTAATAACTTACAGACGATTAATTTTGATTTTAGAGAAATTCCAGCAGCAGATTTTTCATCTGTTGTCGGGAGTACAGTAACAACGCATAAAATTACTAAAACGGTCACTATTGAATGTGAAAATTTAGGCGTATTGAATACTGATGATATCAGTACCTCTTTTTATGCTACCGAACCCAGTACTGACAACTCAATGGTCGTGACATCAAACCCGAACGTTGGGATAAAAATTTATGATAAAAATAATAAGGAAATCAACGTTAACGGTGGTGAACTGCCGACAGATATGGGTAAATCAACCGTCCTTGGTGAAAAAGACGGTAGCGTCACTTTTTCTGCTGCTCCTGCAAGCCTCACGGGGGCTCGCCCCGCACCAGGAACATTTACCGCTACTGCAACGATAACGGTTGAGATTGTTCGCTAAACTAACTGGACAACGGCGCTTCCACTCGCCGTTGCCATCTTACGCATTTTTCCCGCTATTCTTTAACATGACATGACAAAAAGATGACATCGTTTTTCTTTTTGTTGGCCATGAAAATCAATAAGTTAATCAATAAACTTGCTTTGTCATAAAACTGTCATATTCCTTACATATAACTGTCACCTGTTTGTCCTATTTTGCTTCTCGTAGCCAACAAACAATGCTTTATGAATCCTCCCAGGAGACATTATGAAAGTTATGCGTACCACCGTCGCAACTGTTGTCGCCGCGACCTTATCGATGAGTGCTTTCTCTGTGTTTGCAGAAGCAAGCCTGACAGGCGCAGGTGCAACCTTCCCTGCGCCGGTGTATGCCAAATGGGCTGACACTTACCAGAAAGAAACCGGTAATAAAGTTAACTACCAGGGTATCGGTTCTTCTGGTGGCGTAAAACAGATTATCGCCAATACCGTTGATTTTGGTGCCTCTGACGCGCCGCTGTCTGACGAAAAACTGGCTCAGGAAGGTCTGTTCCAGTTCCCGACCGTGATTGGCGGCGTGGTGCTGGCGGTTAACTTACCGGGTCTGAAATCTGGCGAACTGGTGCTGGATGGTAAAACCCTCGGCGATATCTACCTGGGCAAAATTAAAAAGTGGGATGATGAAGCCATCGCCAAATTGAATCCGGGTCTGAAACTGCCTTCACAGAATATCGCTGTAGTGCGCCGTGCAGATGGCTCCGGGACTTCCTTCGTCTTCACCAGCTACCTGGCGAAAGTGAACGAAGAGTGGAAAAACAACGTTGGTACTGGCTCTACCGTAAAATGGCCGATTGGTCTGGGCGGTAAAGGTAACGACGGTATCGCCGCGTTCGTTCAGCGTCTGCCGGGTGCAATTGGTTACGTTGAATATGCTTACGCGAAGCAGAACAACCTGGCGTACACCAAACTGATCTCCGCTGACGGTAAACCGGTTAGTCCGACCGAAGAAAACTTCGCTAATGCAGCAAAAGGTGCAGACTGGAGCAAAACATTCGCTCAGGATCTGACCAACCAGAAAGGCGAAGATGCGTGGCCTATTACCTCTACCACGTTCATTCTGATCCACAAAGATCAGAAGAAACCAGAACAAGGCACAGAAGTGCTGAAGTTCTTCGACTGGGCGTACAAAACCGGGGCTAAACAGGCGAATGACCTGGATTATGCCAGTCTGCCGGATAGCGTAGTTGAACAGGTTCGCGCTGCGTGGAAGACCAATATTAAAGACAGTAGCGGTAAGCCGCTGTACTAATAAAACTCCAGGCCGGATGAGGCGTTAACGCCGCATCCGGCATTACAAAATGACTTTGTAAACGCGTTTAACTGAAGAGTAACTTATGGCTGCAACCAAGCCTGCTTTTAACCCACCGGGTAAAAAGGGCGACATAATTTTCAGCGTGCTGGTAAAACTGGCGGCGCTGATTGTGCTATTGATGTTGGGTGGCATTATTGTCTCTCTGATCATCTCCTCCTGGCCGAGCATTCAGAAATTTGGTCTGGCTTTCCTGTGGACCAAAGAGTGGGATGCACCGAACGATATCTACGGGGCGCTGGTGCCGATCTACGGTACGTTGGTAACTTCGTTTATCGCGCTGCTGATCGCCGTCCCGGTGAGTTTCGGTATCGCCCTGTTCCTGACCGAGCTTGCGCCTGGCTGGCTGAAGCGCCCGCTGGGTATCGCCATTGAGCTGCTGGCAGCCATTCCAAGTATCGTTTACGGCATGTGGGGCCTGTTTATCTTCGCGCCGCTGTTTGCTGTTTACTTCCAGGAGCCGGTCGGCAATATCATGTCGAATATCCCGATTGTCGGCGCGCTGTTCTCCGGCCCGGCCTTTGGTATCGGTATCCTCGCAGCAGGCGTGATCCTCGCCATCATGATCATTCCGTACATTGCGGCGGTAATGCGCGATGTGTTCGAACAAACCCCGGTGATGATGAAAGAGTCGGCCTACGGTATTGGCTGCACCACCTGGGAAGTTATCTGGCGTATTGTTCTTCCGTTCACCAAAAATGGGGTAATCGGCGGCATTATGCTGGGTCTGGGGCGCGCGCTCGGTGAAACGATGGCGGTGACCTTTATCATCGGTAACACCTACCAGCTCGACAGCGCCTCGCTGTACATGCCGGGCAACAGTATCACCTCTGCACTGGCCAACGAATTTGCCGAAGCGGAATCCGGTCTGCACGTTGCCGCACTGATGGAACTGGGCCTGATCCTGTTTGTGATTACCTTCATCGTCCTCGCCGCATCGAAGTTTATGATTATGCGCCTGGCTAAGAATGAGGGGGCACGCTAATGGCTATGGTTGAAATGCAAACCACTGCGGCGCTGGCAGAATCCCGCCGCAAAATGCAGGCGCGTCGCCGCCTCAAAAATCGTATTGCACTGACGCTCTCGATGGCGACGATGGCCTTCGGTCTGTTCTGGCTGATCTGGATTTTAATGTCCACCATCACTCGCGGTATCGATGGTATGTCGCTGGCGCTGTTCACTGAAATGACGCCGCCGCCAAATACGGAAGGCGGTGGTCTGGCGAACGCCTGGCGGGTAGCGGGCTGTTAATTTTGTGGGCCACGGTATTCGGTACGCCGCTGGGCATTATGGCGGGGATTTATCTGGCGGAATATGGTCGTAAATCCTGGCTGGCAGAAGTGATTCGCTTTATTAACGACATTCTGCTCTCCGCGCCGTCGATTGTGGTTGGTCTGTTTGTTTACACCATCGTGGTGGCGCAGATGGAGCACTTCTCCGGCTGGGCGGGTGTGATTGCACTGGCGCTGTTACAGGTGCCGATTGTTATCCGCACCACCGAGAACATGCTGAAACTGGTGCCGGACAGCCTGCGTGAAGCGGCTTATGCGCTGGGTACGCCGAAGTGGAAGATGATCTCCGCGATTACGCTGAAAGCGTCGGTGTCCGGGATTATGACCGGTATCCTGCTGGCGATTGCCCGTATTGCTGGTGAAACCGCGCCGCTGCTGTTTACCGCGCTCTCCAACCAGTTCTGGAGCACGGACATGATGCAACCGATCGCCAACCTGCCGGTGACGATCTTTAAGTTTGCGATGAGTCCGTTTGCGGAATGGCAGCAACTGGCCTGGGCCGGGGTGTTGATCATTACCCTGTGCGTACTGCTGCTGAACATTCTGGCGCGCGTTGTTTTTGCGAAGAATAAACACGGTTAACACTTTGCCGGATGCGGCGTGAACGCCTTATCCGGCCTACGGTAAGCCTGATTCGCGAAGTGCATCAGGCACGATGAGGAAAAGATTGCAATGAGTATGGTTGAAACTGCCCCGAGTAAAATTCAGGTTCGTAATTTGAACTTCTACTACGGCAAATTCCATGCCCTGAAAAACATCAACCTGGATATCGCTAAAAACCAGGTTACGGCGTTTATCGGGCCGTCCGGCTGCGGTAAATCGACGCTGCTGCGTACCTTCAACAAAATGTTTGAACTGTATCCAGAGCAGCGCGCGGAAGGTGAAATTCTGCTCGATGGCGACAACATTCTGACCAACACTCAGGATATCGCTCTGCTGCGTGCGAAAGTGGGCATGGTGTTTCAGAAACCGACGCCGTTCCCGATGTCCATTTACGACAACATCGCTTTTGGCGTGCGTCTGTTTGAGAAGCTCTCCCGTGCTGACATGGACGAGCGAGTGCAGTGGGCATTGACCAAAGCTGCATTGTGGAACGAAACCAAAGATAAATTGCACCAGAGCGGTTACTCTCTCTCTGGCGGTCAGCAACAGCGTCTGTGTATTGCGCGTGGTATCGCCATTCGCCCGGAAGTGCTGCTGCTCGACGAACCGTGTTCGGCGCTCGACCCCATCTCTACCGGGCGTATTGAAGAGCTGATCACCGAACTGAAGCAGGATTACACCGTGGTGATCGTCACCCACAACATGCAGCAGGCTGCGCGTTGTTCCGACCACACGGCGTTTATGTATCTGGGCGAATTGATTGAGTTCAGCAACACGGACGATCTGTTCACCAAGCCAGCGAAGAAACAAACAGAAGACTACATCACCGGTCGTTACGGTTGATTCAGGAGTGCGTTATGGACAGTCTCAATCTTAATAAACATATTTCCGGCCAGTTCAACGCCGAACTGGAAAGCATCCGCACGCAGGTGATGACCATGGGCGGCATGGTGGAGCAGCAGCTTTCTGATGCAATCACCGCGATGCACAACCAGGACAGCGATCTGGCAAAACGCGTGATCGAAGGCGACAAGAACGTCAACATGATGGAAGTGGCAATCGATGAAGCCTGCGTGCGCATTATTGCCAAACGTCAGCCGACGGCGAGCGACCTGCGTCTGGTTATGGTTATCAGTAAAACCATTTCCGAGCTGGAGCGTATTGGCGACGTGGCGGATAAAATCTGTCGCACTGCACTGGAGAAATTCTCCCAGCAGCATCAGCCGTTGCTGGTAAGCCTGGAATCACTGGGGCGTCACACTATCCAGATGCTGCATGATGTGCTGGACGCGTTTGCGCGCATGGATATTGACGAAGCGGTGCGTATTTATCGTGAAGATAAAAAAGTCGATCAGGAGTACGAAGGTATCGTGCGCCAGCTGATGACTTACATGATGGAAGATTCGCGCACCATTCCGAGCGTACTTACCGCGCTGTTTTGCGCACGTTCAATCGAACGTATAGGTGACCGCTGCCAGAATATCTGTGAATACATCTTCTACTACGTGAAAGGGCAGGATTTCCGTCACGTCGGCGGCGATGAGCTGGATAAATTGCTGGCAGAGAAAGATTCGAAAGCGTAACGCTAAGCGTGCGCTGCACCTGGCTCTCTGCCCGGTAAAACTTACCGGGCAGAGTAGCATTACGAAAAATCGCCCCACAGTCTCAGCTTACCGCAGTGGAGACAGCGGAACAGATAACCCTGACAATCACCGCCGTTTTGCAAACATTTAGCTAGATCAGAATTTTTAATACCGAAATTTTCACAATCTTCTTCAAGATTGGCAAATTCATCGAGGCGATCTTTTATCTCATTCCAGCCCACATAGCCGATAAAAGCACAGAAATCGCCACAATGTGCGAGCCAGAATTCCTGCTGCCATCCATGATAACCTGGCGTGCGTTCAACCAACTCTTTCAGCATTTCGTCAGGATATGTGTTCTTAACACCGGCAAATTCGTCCTCTTCATCATACTCAAATTCAACGCCTTCAATGTTTGTATCATCCTGAAAACTACCTGCAAACTTTTCTGCCGCAGAACCGTCCGCAATGCACCACGGACAGAGATATTCAACTTCATCAACACAATAAAAAGGACCAGAGTAATAAACTGACGTCGGTTGTTCACAGCAATCGCACTCTACGGTTTTATCCTGCTTAAATGCGCCTGTTTCCAGTGGTTTTGGATGATATTTGAATAGGGGTAACGGCCTGATATTTTGAGTCATAGAAACATCCTGTCTGCTTTTGAGTAGCTTAAAGATAAAGCATCCCGCTTAGCGTAAAGAGTCTGTTTCAGGATATTAAATACCGAATCCTGGTAGACGCGTGATGCATTACCCGACGTTGAACTGACATATCAAACTCCCTTTGCTTACCTTTGAGCGCCTTGCCGGGCGGGGTAAGTGAAGGGAGTTTGAAGCGTTATGCCGTAATATTCCAGCCTCGTGCCTTCCAGAGTGCAGGTAACTGCGCCAACTCGGTAAAGGTGGTGACTTTCGGATGAACGATCGGCTTATTGTGCGGATCAGCGCAGAAGTAGAACACTTCCATACCGGCATCGATTCCTGACTGCGCACCGGCGCTGGAGTCATCGACCAGAATGCAGTTTTCAACGTTCACATTCATCGCTTTTGCCGCATGGAACATTAATGCCGGGTCGGGCTTCCAACGCTGAATGTCGTAACCGCTGAACAGTTTTTCCGGGAAATAGTGCAGCATATTGAGCTTACCAAGCGAATGCTGCATCTTGCTGACCGGACCGTTAGAGACGACGCACATCGGCACTTTCACACTAGCCAGCAATTCGTTCGCTCCTGCAATCACCTCAAGCTCGCTATCAAACAGGCGCGCCACTTCCGCACGGTAAACGTGTTCGGCATCGGCACGGACCATTTCTACGCCCTGTTCTTTGCTAATGATGTCGATGATTTCGTAGAGTTTTACGCCTTTAAAGCGGGTAAAAATTTCTTCAAGGTCAACGTTAATGCCAAATTCCCTGAACATCGTGACATAGGCTCGAGAGCAAATAACCTCACTGTCGACCAGCGTACCGTCGCAGTCGAAAAATACCGCTTCTATCTGGGACATGTCTTTCCTTTATCGTTAGTTTAACGTTTTCGTCAGGCATATTCGCATGACGCAATCGTTGCCGTATAAGCAAATACAATGAAAAAAAGTTATCTTCAGCCGTCCATATTGTCTCATTTTGGTATACGATAGCGACGTATTTTCCCTCCTTGTTCGGAAATAGATAATGAGTCAACAACACACAACCCAGGCTTCTGGCCAGGGGATGCTGGAACGCGTGTTTAAACTGCGCGAACATGGCACGACGGCACGGACCGAAGTGATCGCCGGTTTTACCACCTTCCTGACGATGGTTTACATCGTTTTTGTTAACCCGCAAATTCTCGGCGTTGCTGGCATGGACACCAGCGCCGTCTTCGTCACCACCTGTCTGATTGCTGCGTTCGGCAGTATTCTGATGGGGCTGTTTGCTAATCTTCCAGTTGCGCTAGCACCAGCTATGGGGCTGAACGCATTCTTCGCCTTTGTCGTTGTGCAGGCGATGGGCTTACCGTGGCAGGTCGGGATGGGCGCAATCTTCTGGGGCGCAATTGGTCTGCTGTTACTGACAATCTTCCGTGTTCGCTACTGGATGATTGCCAACATTCCGGTGAGTCTGCGTGTGGGGATCACCAGCGGTATCGGCCTGTTCATTGGCATGATGGGGCTGAAAAACGCAGGTGTGATTGTCGCTAATCCGGAAACGCTGGTGAGTATCGGTAATCTGACTTCTCACAGTGTGCTGCTGGGTATCCTCGGCTTCTTCATCATCGCCATTCTGGCTTCACGTAACATTCACGCAGCGGTGCTGGTTTCTATCGTGGTGACAACGCTGCTGGGCTGGATGTTGGGTGATGTGCACTACAACGGCATTGTCTCCGCGCCGCCGAGCGTGATGACCGTGGTGGGGCATGTGGATTTAGCTGGTTCATTCAACCTCGGACTGGCTGGCGTGATTTTCTCTTTCATGCTGGTTAACCTGTTTGACTCCTCCGGTACGCTGATTGGCGTGACTGATAAAGCAGGTCTGGCGGATGAGAAAGGTAAATTCCCGCGCATGAAGCAGGCGCTGTATGTCGACAGTATCTCTTCCGTGACCGGTTCGTTTATCGGTACTTCTTCTGTTACAGCGTATATTGAGTCCTCCTCCGGTGTTTCCGTTGGTGGGCGTACTGGTCTGACGGCAGTGGTTGTTGGTTTGCTGTTCCTGCTGGTTATCTTCCTGTCGCCGCTGGCGGGGATGGTGCCTGGCTACGCCGCGGCTGGCGCGCTCATTTACGTTGGCGTACTGATGACCTCAAGTCTTGCGCGTGTGAAATGGCAGGATCTCACCGAATCCGTTCCGGCGTTTATTACTGCCGTGATGATGCCGTTTAGCTTCTCGATTACCGAAGGCATTGCGCTGGGCTTTATCTCCTACTGCGTGATGAAAATCGGTACAGGCCGTCTGCGCGACCTTAGCCCGTGCGTGATTATCGTGGCGCTGCTGTTTGTGCTGAAAATTGTCTTTATCGACGCCCACTAAAATCGATAGCGCGTTAAAAACCCGCCATGCATGATTGCTGGCGGGTTTTTTATTTAGATCTTAACGCGTTGAATAAACTCGCCAAATGCGGTCAACTGCCCGGTCAGGTGGTCCAGCGTTCCCGGATCAATCACTTCTCCAGTCTGTGGATCGACTTTGTTCTGAATCACGCCGCCCATAAACTCTGGTTTGTTCATTACCATTGCATCCAGGAAGACCAGAATCTGGCGCAGATGATACTGACAGCGTGCGCCGCCAATTACGCCCATTGAGCTGGTCTGAATCAACACCGGTTTACCGGCCAATGGCTGATCGGGCAGGCGGGAAAGCCAGTCGATGGCATTTTTCAGTCCACCCGGCACCGAGTAGTTATATTCCGGCGTCACGATCACCACACCATCCGCCTGACGAATCTGTTCCGCCAGAGCTTCAACCGTTGCTGGAAAACCGTCTTCCTGCTGTACGTCTGCGTCATATAAGGGAATGTCAGCAATAGATGGCAACGCGTTAACTTCCATACCCGCTGGGGCAATTTTCGGCAGGGTACGTGCAACCATGCCATTAAATGAACCTTTGCGCAGGCTTCCCAATAACGTAACCACCTTCAATTTTTCAGACATGATGACTCCTGTGGTTGTCTATCAATTTGGCAAAAATGACTTCACGGTAGAGAGCTGGGCAAAACGCATCATCCGGCTGGTAGGATTATTGGCGCGGCTGTGAATATCCGGCAGGCTTTTCCAGCCTTGCTTGCCATCAAACTCCCAGACATTGAGCTTTTCAATCGCTGGGCTGACCGCCACGGACCATACCAGCACTTCCTCTGCGTCGCATATCGCTTCTACATGATTTACATGGGCACATTTCAGGCGTCCCGCAATGGGCATCAACTGCAGATTTCGCGGGTCGTCATTCAAAACATCACCGGTAAGTTTTAGCACGCTTCGGCGCAGCGTGATGAGCTGTGCTCGCGCTTCGTTAGGATCGTTTTGCTTACTGATCCATAGTGATTCATTGCTGGAAAAAGCATGGTTATCGGGCGCGTGAGGGCTATGAAACCCACGAGTCGCGCGCTGTAGTTCCATATCGAGGCCACATTCACCTTCAGTTGTTAACGCCACTCCGACCATGTTTCCGGCATAGGCTATTGAAAATGATGGTAAATTTCTATCGTGGAAAACCGGCTTTCCTTTAGCCTGGGTGACGATTTCCGGCAATTCACTAATGCCGTACAGCAAGAACATCAGTTCTGCGAGTAAACCTCTGGACGCCAGGAAACGACTTTGACGATGAGGGGGAAGATTTAGGGCTTCTTGATGACACTGGGAGGGTAGACGAACAGATATCAGGTGTCCTTCCGTTAAAATCCCTCGGGCAAAGTGAGTCGCCATTTTTCGCTCCATGCTTAATGGTCCATTATGAATACAGAGTAATCATTTACTGAAATTATGGACAGACTAAAGCGGCGAAAAGTTCGATTCAGACAAATTTATTACATGTTTTTTACATTTTATCGCGAAATATGGTCGCGTTTTATACGATTTAATTATGTCATCGAGGCGTAAAGATTTTTAATGGTTTCCCGTAACCAGACGATCTTCGGGTTATGGCTGTTCCGTTTGTGCCACAGCAGAGTAAACGGCACTTCCAGCTTTTTTTGCTGGATTTCGTCAAACGGGAGAGGGAGTGCAACCAGTGGAAGCTGGTGGAGTTGGTTGTAGTACTGACAGTAGCGCGGTGCGGTCGCCAGTAGCAGATTGTCGGGCTGCGCCGCCATAAACAGTGACTGCTCGAATTCCGGCAGACTCATGGCAATCGTGCGTTCGCGTCCTGATTCCTGCAACACATTGTCCAGCGCCCAGGTATCGCTCTGTTCCCAGCAAATGCTGATATGTGGATAACGTACAAAAGTATCCAGATCCCATTCTTCACGCAGCGCCGGATGATCTTTGCGCAACCAGACGCACGGTAAGTCTGTAAATAATACGTCATAATCAATAGACAACGGCAGAAGACTAAGCTGTTCTCGCGAGCGTGGGTGGCTTTCTCGTCCGGTAAAACCGATATCCACTTCGCCACGAATAATTGCATCCAACGAGTCATAATCCCAGTTGCGCAGTTTAATCGTCGCCTGTGGGTAACGCTGGTAAATATGTTTCGACAGCGCATTAAACATAATCATCATCAGCGGCGATTCTGCTGCCAGCTCAAACTTCAGACCACGTGGCGTTTGGTGGTGCGGTTTATCCAGCAGCAGATTGCTCATTTGCATCCACTCCGCCAGATTTTGCTCCATGCTGACCATCAGCGGCGTTGGCGTCAGGCCCAGCGGTGAGTTCACAAAGAGCAGGTCATCAAACCATATCCGAAGCTTTGCCAGAGATTTGCTCACCGCCGAAGGCGTCACGTTCATCCGCTTCGCCGTTTTGGTCACGCTGCGCTCCTGCATCAGCAGTTGCAGGCAGAACAGCAAATTCAGATCAAGTGTGGTGATGGATTTCTTCATGAGCGGTAACGGGGCGTCCAGGCGCGACGAGCATAATCAGCAACAGGCTCACTATGCTACAGGCAATCAGAATCCCGATCAGCATATTCCATGCGCCTACGCCGACTACCGCCGCTAGCCAAATCCACAGTGATGAACCGCAAACCTGTGCAATGCCTAATGTCGAACTGGCTACGCCCGCGCGTAATGAAAACGGCCCTAACGCCTGACTCATTGCCACGCCGAATCCCACTGAAAAACCAGCGCAAATCAACGTGATGCCAAACAGCGAAACTGCATGGGAAGGCGAAAACGCAAGAATGATTCCCGCCGCCAGAAATAACACCTGCGAGGTGATCATCAACGTACGTGGCTTAAAAATCCCCAACGCAAATGGCGTGGAGAATGATACGGTCATGCTAACACCTGCGGTCAACGCCATAATGGTGGCGTATTCTCCGCGCGCAAAGCCCATGATTTCCATCATCAATACTGGCGACGTATTCACGAAGGTAAGGATGACTGAGACGCTGAGGGTGGTGATAAGCACTCGGCTGAGGAAAAAGCGGTTAAGCAAAGACTCGGTATTTTCTCGTGTTTTGCCCGAAGCGGCAGGTGCCGCAGGGCGGGTTTCTTTTAAAATAAACAATGACAACACGAGTACCGCGACACCCATCAGCGCCATTACCCAGAACAGGCTCTGCCACGGGAACTTAAGCATAATCAGGTGGCCAAGCACTGGCGCTAACACCGGAATGATGCAAGTAATGCCGTTGAGTAATGACAGCACTTTTGCCCGACGTCGATCGTCCAGCGTGTCGCGTAAAATCGCGAATGCCACCACGTAACAACAGCCCGCGCCGAGTCCCTGCAGAAAGCGTCCTGCAAGAAATAACGCGCTGGTTTCAGCCAGTGAACAGAGCACAGAGGCGATAATAAATAGCGCCGCGCCGGGGATGGCGACAGGTTTTCTCCCTGAACGGTCGGCCACTTTCCCGGCAAATAACATTGCTGCTGCCATCCCCGCAAGGTAAACGGAGAACGCAATATGCAACTGCGCTTCGCTGGCATTGAGATCGGCGGCGATGCGCGGTAAGCCGACCAGGTACATATCAATACCTGCGGGATAGAGTAAAACCAGAGCAAAACTACAAATTAAAAAGCGGGACATGGGATAAAGCGTCCTGACGGGAAGGTGACGCAAAGCATACGTGGTGAAGGAGAATCAGGCGAGTTGCCATTTGGACAAAAGAGATTTCCTTTCAGGCAAGAAGCCAGCGAATGACCGCTGGCTTCTTTAAGGGCTTAGCCAAATTTAGGTAACACGTTAAATACGTTGCCGAACCAGCACAAAATCACGGTGATACCAAAGAGAATGACAATCGCCGGAATAAGATTGCCGCCCCAGACCGTAAATATCTGATTGGGAAACTTCTTGCGAGCTTTGATTGCCAGCACCGCGGGGATAATGACCGCCCAGATGGTGGCGCACAGTCCGGCACCGCCAATCCCGTAAATAAAGCCATTCGGGAAGACGAGATACAACAAAGCGGGTGGCAGGAAGGTTAACAGCACGGTTTTGAAACGTCCGCCGTGGGAGTTATCAATCTTAAACAGATCCGCCAGGTAATCGAACAGCCCAAGCGTGACGCCAAAGAACGAACTGGCGACAGCTAAGTTGGAGAACACCAGCAGGCAAAATTCGATAATGCCATGCTGTTTGGTGCCGAGGAACGTTTTTACCAGTGAATCAACGTTGCCGCCCGAGGAGATAATCGCTTTAAAACTTTCTCGCGAGATATTCCCCATCGTGCAATAAAGCCAGAAGAGATAAATCACCAGTGCCAGCAGCGAGCCGAAAACTACGCTTTTGATTAGTTTATCTTTCTTTTTGCCATAGCAAATAATCAGACTGGGAATATTGCCGTGGAAACCAAATGACGCCAGACACACCGGCAAAGCCATAAAGATATACGGGAAGTAAGACGTCCCCGCAGTCGTGCTGGTGGAATCGCGCAGAATGGAATAATCGACCTGGAAGAAGAAAGAACCAAACACGATCACAAAGGAGATAATCTTCAGCCCGAGGAACAACGAGGTAATACGACTGGCGGCTAAAGAGCTTATCCACAATACGCTGGCAACGAAAATGGCCGTACAGATCCCGACAATGCGTGGATTAGCGTGATAGCCCAAATTCATCGATATCGTTTCGCTAATGATTGCGCCGTTAGCAGAGATATAAGCATAAGTAAGAATATAGAGAACGAAGGCAACGGTAATACCGCTAATAATGTTCCAGGTGTTGCCAATTAAATCTTTGGTGATGGTGTTAAAACTGGAGCCGACGGGATAATTTAAGTTCGCTTCTAATAATAATAGGCCTGAATGTAACATTGAAAACCAGGCGATAATAAGAATAAAAGCGCCCCAAAAAAACCAGGCACCGGCAAGGTCAACTGGTAAAGCAAACATCCCACCGCCAATTACTGTACCGGCTATAACCATAACACCCCAAAATGCAGAGTGCTTTTTTTCTGATTGATCAGTCATGATGCCACCTTTAGAGGAAGGCTATTTTTGTTATTGAGGGTGTAGGGGAAATAGAGTGGCTAACATCCTTATAGCCACTCTGTAGTGTTAATTAAACTTCTTTCAGTTTTGCGGTGAAGTGACGCAATACTTTTGGTTCGTAGGTAAAGGTTAATCCTTTAATATTTGTCGCGTTCTCTTTCACATGTTTGAAGGCTTCAATAATGAAGTCCATATGTGTTTGGGTATATGTTGCGCGTGGAATGGTTAAACGCAGCAGTTCTGCCGGGCAAGGCAGTTGTTTACCGGTTTTCGGATCGCGACCTAACAGGAAGGAACCAATTTCTACCGCACGGATACCGGCAACTTTATACAATTCGCAAGCCAGTGCCTGTGCCGGGAATTGATCTGCCGGGATATGTGGCAACAGTTTACCGGCATCAACGAACGCAGCATGACCGCCCGCCTGCTGGCATACTACGCCAATCTCTTCCAGACCATCGACCAGATACTGCACCTGCGCAATACGATAAGCCAGCCAGTCATGGTTCATGCCGTCATACAGACCCACCGCCAGACGCTCCATCGCACCGCCTTCCAGACCACCATAAGTCGGGAAGCCTTCCTGCACTACGCACAGCGTTCTGCATTCGGTGTAGACATCGAAGAAGCTGTCGTCTTTCACGCACAGCAGGCCGCCCATCGGCACCATCGCATCTTTCTTGGCGGACATCGCCAGCATATCGGCATATTTATAGGTTTCGCGAGTGATCTGCTCGATAGTCCAGTCTTTATATTCCGCTTCACGCTGTTTGATGAAATAGGCGTTTTCGGCAAAGCGCGCGGAGTCCATCACTACCGGAATATCGTATTTCTTCGCAATGCTGTACATCGCTTTCATATTTGCCAGTGAAACCGGCTGGCCACCTGCGGAGTTGCTGGTAATGGTCGCAACGATATACGGCACGTTATTCGGGCCAACTTCTTCAATACCGCGTTCTAATCCTTCGAGGTCAAAGTTGCCTTTAAAGTCGTAACGTACGCCAGTATCGAAGGCTTCTTTGATATAGACGTTACGCACGGTACAGCCGTTAATCTGGCTATGGCCCTGAGTGGTATCGAAGAAATAGTTAGAGAACGCCACCATTTTGCTGCGATCCAGACCTTTTTCCTGCTCGCGTTTTTTAATCAGTACCGGAATATAGATTTGCTCTGCGCCACGGCCCTGGTGGGTCGGAATAGTGTATTGATAACCAAAGATATTTTTTACTGATTCGGCTAACGCATAGTAGCTGCGGCTGCCACTGTAGGCTTCGTCGCCGCGCATCATCGCTGCCTGCATACTTTGAGTTACCGCCCCAGTGCCGCTGTCGGTCAGTAAATCGATAAACACATCTTCGCTATCCAGCAGGAACGGGTTCATACCAGATTTAATAATCGCTTCTTCACGGTAAGCGCGAGTCGTACGTTTTACTGGCTCAATAACACGAATGCGGAACGGTTCAGGGAGATGTTTAAAGTTTTCCATTGCATAATCCTTCATTTATTTTAATTACAGTGATCCCTGTGAATATTGCGTCTGCAATAACCATTAATTCACCATATTTATGTATACGAGTACATTTATTTAGACGAGCAAATAGATAAAGCAATAATGGCTTGTCTAAAAGGTAAAATTAAGGCATGGCAAACTAATAGATCACATTGAATCTAATTGGTTTGACTCTGGTGATGGCTACAGAAGGGCAAATTAAGGGCGGTGATCGACAATCCTGTTGTCAATATTGAACCACTTTGAGGTCACACATATATGTAAGATATTCATAATGCACTTATCCTCGAAAGACATGTTGCTACACTATTACATTAAGATTTTTATATCTATTCCTAAGTTTATTAAATGTGAATCGAATCACAATCGTTCGAGATGCATTATTAAATGTTTTTTTTCAGAAAAATATGCTGCATTAAAATTTTAATGTTTATAAGATGAATTGATTAATAAAAAGTATGCAAACAGGAAAACAAAGCCGCATCCTGATTACCAGATGCGGCTTCGTAAGTGCGGTTACTTACCGATACAGAAGCTGGAGAAAATCCGCCCCAGTAGGTCGTCAGAGGTAAACTCTCCGGTAATCTCGCTCAAGTTCTGCTGCGCCAGGCGCAGCTCTTCCGCCAGCAATTCGCCCGCCCATGCGCCCAACAGCTGTGCTTTACCTTGCTGCAAATGCTCCGCCGCCTGTTCCAGCGCCTGTAGGTGACGACGGCGCGCCAGGAAGCCGCCTTCCATGTTGGTGTCAAAGCCCATGCTCTGTTTGAGATGGTTACGCAGCACGTCCACACCTTCACCAGTTCTTGCCGAGAGACGAATCAACGCGTGACCGTTCACTTCGCTCATTCCCAGCGTTTCGCCGGTGATATCGGCTTTATTGCGCACGACGGTGATCGGTAGTTTCGCAGGCAGACGGGCGATAAATTCCGGCCAGATCTCTGCCGGATCAACGGCATCTGTCGTGGTGCCATCGACCATAAACAGCACGCGGTCGGCCTGTTCAATTTCCTGCCACGCACGCTCGATACCAATACGTTCAACTTCGTCACTGGCTTCACGTAGCCCGGCGGTGTCGATGATATGCAGCGGCATTCCGTCAATGTGGATATGCTCACGCAGCACGTCACGCGTGGTTCCGGCGATATCAGTTACGATCGCCGCTTCACGCCCAGCCAGCGCGTTCAGCAGGCTCGATTTACCGGCGTTAGGACGCCCGGCAATCACCACTTTCATCCCTTCGCGCAACAGGCTGCCCTGACGAGCTTCGGCGCGTACCGCGTCAAGATCGGCAATTACGTCATTGAGCTGGGCTTCAATTTTGCCGTCGGAGAGGAAATCGATCTCTTCATCGGGGAAATCAATCGCCGCTTCGACGTAAATGCGCAAGTGGGTGAGGGCTTCTACCAGATGGTTAACCCGTGCGGAGAACGCGCCTTGCAGCGAATTAAGCGCCGAACGGGCTGCCTGTTCCGAACTGGCGTCGATCAGATCGGCAATCGCTTCTGCCTGGGCTAAGTCGAGTTTATCGTTAAGAAACGCGCGTTCGGAAAACTCACCCGGTCGGGCAATCCGCAGGCCGGGAATGGTCAGAATACGTTTTAACAGCAGGTCGAGGATCACCGGACCGCCATGACCCTGCAGTTCCAGCACATCTTCGCCGGTGAACGAGTTCGGGCCAGGGAACCATAGCGCAATCCCCTGATCGAGCACGCTGCCGTCGGCGTCTTTAAACGGAAGATAATCGGCGTAGCGTGGCTTAGGCAGTTTACCCAGCATGGTTTCGGCAACCTCACGGGCTTTGAGGCCGGAGATGCGCAGGATGCCAACGCCGCCACGTCCCGGAGGCGTGGCCTGGGCTACGATAGTGTCATTATCGCTCATGATGTTCCTGTTGCTTTGTGTGGCGGATGCGCGGTGCTTATCCGCCCTACGAAAAGAAAAAAGGCGGTCAACTGACCGCCCTTATTTTAGCGAAAACTCACCGAATCAGGATTTTTTCTTCTCGCGGCTATGCAGGCCACGTTTTTCCAGACCACGGTAAATCAGCTGCTGCTGAATAATGGTAACCAGGTTGCTGACGATATAGTACAGCACCAGACCTGACGGGAACCACAGGAAGAACACGGTGAAGATGACCGGCATAAAGGTCATGATCTTCTGCTGCATCGGGTCGGTCACAGTGGTCGGCGACATCTTCTGAATGAAGAACATCGTTACGCCCATCAGGATCGGCAGGATGTAGTACGGGTCCTGTGCAGACAGGTCGTGGATCCACAGTGCAAACGGCGCCTGACGCAGTTCAACGGAACCCATCAGCATGTAGTACAACGCCAGGAAGATTGGCATCTGGATAATCAGCGGGAAGCAGCCGCCCAGCGGGTTAACCTTCTCAGCTTTGTACAGCGCCATCATTTCCTGGCTGATACGCTGTTTGTCATCGCCCAGACGCTCACGCATAGCCTGAATCTTCGGCTGCAGCATACGCATCTTCGCCATGGAGGTGTACTGCGCTTTGGTCAGCGGGTACATGATGCCACGAACGATAAAGGTGATGATGATAATGGAGAAGCCCCAGTTACCCACAAAGCTATGGATCCATTTCAGCAGTTTGAACAGCGGCTGAGAGATGAACCACAACCAACCGTAATCAACGGTCAGATCCAGGTGCGGAGCAACAGCTGCCATTTTGTCCTGAATTTCAGGGCCGACCCACAGGGTGCTGTTCATCGCGCCAGTCTGACCTGGCTGAACCAGTACCGGCTGAGATTTATAGCCGATAGCGGCGATGCCGTTACCCAGATTAGCGGTGTAGAAGTTGTTGGTGCCATCGTTATGTGGGATCCACGCAGTCGCGAAATACTGTTGCAGCATCGCCACCCAACCACCTTTCGAAGAGATGTTCAGGTTTTCGTTATCGGCAATGGTATCGAACTTGTATTTCTCGTACTTCTCGTCAGGCGTGGAGTACGCCGCGCCACGGAAGGTATGCAGTGCGAAGTTGCTGCTTCCAGTATCGAGATGCGGTGGCAGATTGATGGATTGCTTCAACTGACCAAAGGTGGAGATCTCCAGCGGTTTTTCGCCAGCGTTCTGCACGTTGTAGTTGACGTTGACAGCGTAATCACCACGTTTCAGGACAAACGTTTTGG
Organism: Escherichia sp. E4930; assembly: GCF_005845405.1. Classification (NCBI taxonomy): domain Bacteria; kingdom Pseudomonadati; phylum Pseudomonadota; class Gammaproteobacteria; order Enterobacterales; family Enterobacteriaceae; genus Escherichia; species Escherichia sp. E4930. The sequence continues at coordinate 53,084 of NZ_VCDZ01000009.1, forward strand.
TAAACGTGTTGCCTGCCGCGTCGGTATACGTCATCGGCACCTGCAGTTCGTTTTGACCTTCAGCCAGCACATAAGCGTCTTTTTCAACGTTATACAGCGGACGCGGGCCGTTAGCCGGGTTATCCGGGCCATCACGACCGGTCAGACCGCTCTGTGCCTGATAAATAAACTGCGGTGAAGTTTCCAGCAGCTGGAACGGCTGGGTAGAGTTCAGCTCTTTCGGGTAAGCCGGGAGCAGAGCCTGTTCAACATCACCACCACGGGTGTTGATGGTCAGATCAAGCACGTCGGTCTTAACCGAAATCAGTTTCCCCTGGCCACTGGCCGGTACGCCCTGGTCGGCGGCGCTACCCGCTGCGGTGGTCGTTGTCTGCGTGGTCTGTTGGGCCTGAGGTTGCGGGTTTTTATCCTGCTCCCAGGCTTGCCAGATCATGAAAGACACGAACAGCAAAGCGATGACTAAAAGATTGCGTTGCGAATCCATCGTTAGTGTTCTCTGGTATCAAATGGTCCGGGCGGGACGGGATCGTCACCACCAGGGTGTAAAGGGTGGCATTTTAATACGCGTTTCACCGTCAACCAACTGCCTTTTATCACTCCAAACCTGCGCAATGCCTCAATTCCGTAGCTTGAACAGGTTGGAGTGAAACGACAATGCGGCCCGAGTAGCGGACTAATCAGGCGTTGATAGACCCGAATGAGGGCTATCAGGACCCGCGAGCCAGGCGACAGTGGCGGCGCCATAATTTTTCCAACGCTTCCGAGAGAGCACGGTTATCGAGGTCGGCAACCCCTTTTTTCGCCACCACCACGAAATCCATAGCCGGGAGTTCATGTTGGCGCAGACGGAAGCTTTCACGCGTCAGACGTTTAATCCGATTGCGTTCATGCGCGCGTCGAACGTTTTTCTTGGCGACAGTAAGACCGATACGGGGATGCCCCAGCGAATTCAGGCGGCCGAGAATGGTAATTTGCGGCGTGCCAGCCCGTTGTGGCTGCTGGAAGACGAATGTGAATTGACTGGGAGTTAACAAACGTAACTCCCTGGGAAATGCGAGCTTAACCACGCAGGGGTTAGCTATATTACTTAGAAACGGTCAGACGAGCGCGGCCTTTAGCACGACGACGTGCCAGAACCTGACGACCATTTTTAGTAGCCATACGAGCACGGAAGCCGTGAGAACGGTTGCGCTTCAGTACAGACGGTTGAAAAGTGCGTTTCATGGCGATTTCTACCTAAACTTGAATAAATTCAATGGCTTTATTGGATATCCGCCGAAAAATGAAACGATGGACACCGAAGCCATGGGTGATTAAAGAGGCCGGATTGTAATAATTGTACACTCCGGAGTCAATTCTCTTTCCTTATTTACCGCGCTTTTCCGCACCTTTTCGCTGGGAAAATGTACGGTCTCACACCAGTGAAAACCAGCATGGCGCGCCGGGGCGAGGATTATACGGGCTACCGGGTAAAGCGCAAGGATCGTCCAGGATCTTTATTAGATCGATTAAGCCTAATTTTGTCTAAGGTCATTAAATTTTCCAATATGCGGCGTAAATCGTGCCCGCCTTGCGGCAGGATCGTTTACACTTAGCGAGTTCTGGAAAGCCCTGTGGATAAATCGGGAAAATCTGTGAGAAACAGAAGATCTCTTGCGCAGTTTAGGCTATGATCCGCGGTCCCGATCGTTTTGCAGGATCTTGATCGGGCATATAACCGCAGACAGCGGTTCGTGCGTCACCCTCATGCAGGGTCTTTTCGACGTGCGTCAACAATCATGAATGTTTCAGCCTTAGTCATAATCGACTTTTGTTCGAGTGGAGTCCGCCGTGTCACTTTCGCTTTGGCAGCAGTGTCTTGCCCGATTGCAGGATGAGTTACCAGCCACAGAATTCAGTATGTGGATACGCCCATTGCAGGCGGAACTGAGCGATAACACGCTGGCCTTGTACGCGCCAAACCGTTTTGTCCTCGATTGGGTAAGGGACAAGTACCTCAATAATATCAATGGACTGCTAACCAGTTTCTGTGGAGCGGATGCCCCACAGCTGCGTTTTGAAGTGGGCACAAAGCCCGTGACACAAACGCTGAAAGTCCCTGCCAGCAATACAGTTGCACCCGCTCAGGCAGCGCAGGTGCAGCCGCAACGTGCTGCGCCTTCTACGCGCTCAGGCTGGGATAACGTTCCGGCTCCGGCAGAACCGACCTATCGTTCCAACGTCAACGTTAAACATACGTTTGATAACTTCGTCGAAGGTAAATCTAACCAACTGGCGCGCGCGGCGGCTCGCCAGGTGGCAGACAACCCGGGCGGCGCCTATAACCCGCTGTTCCTTTATGGCGGCACGGGGCTGGGTAAAACTCACCTGCTGCATGCGGTGGGTAATGGCATTATGGCGCGCAAGCCGAATGCCAAAGTGGTTTATATGCACTCCGAACGCTTTGTTCAGGACATGGTAAAAGCCCTGCAAAACAATGCGATCGAAGAGTTTAAACGCTACTACCGTTCCGTTGATGCGCTGCTGATCGACGATATTCAGTTTTTCGCCAATAAAGAACGATCCCAGGAAGAGTTTTTCCATACCTTTAACGCCCTGCTGGAAGGTAATCAGCAGATCATCCTCACGTCGGATCGCTATCCGAAAGAGATCAACGGTGTTGAGGATCGTTTGAAATCTCGCTTCGGCTGGGGGCTGACTGTGGCGATCGAACCGCCAGAGCTGGAAACCCGCGTGGCGATCCTGATGAAAAAGGCCGACGAAAACGACATTCGTTTGCCGGGCGAAGTGGCGTTCTTTATCGCCAAGCGTCTACGATCTAACGTACGTGAGCTGGAAGGGGCGCTGAACCGCGTCATTGCTAACGCCAACTTTACCGGACGGGCGATCACGATTGACTTCGTACGTGAGGCGCTGCGCGACTTACTGGCTTTGCAGGAAAAACTGGTCACTATCGACAATATTCAGAAGACGGTGGCAGAGTACTACAAGATCAAAGTCGCGGATCTCCTTTCCAAACGTCGATCCCGCTCGGTAGCACGTCCACGTCAGATGGCGATGGCGCTGGCGAAAGAACTGACTAACCACAGTCTGCCGGAGATTGGCGATGCGTTTGGTGGTCGTGACCACACGACGGTGCTTCATGCCTGCCGTAAGATCGAGCAATTGCGTGAAGAGAGCCACGATATCAAAGAAGATTTCTCTAATTTAATCAGAACATTGTCATCGTAAACCTATGAAATTTACCGTAGAACGTGAGCATTTATTAAAACCGCTACAACAGGTGAGCGGTCCGTTAGGTGGTCGTCCTACGCTACCGATTCTCGGTAATCTGCTGTTACAGGTTGCTGACGGTACGTTGTCGCTGACCGGTACTGATCTCGAGATGGAAATGGTGGCACGCGTTGCGCTGGTTCAGCCGCACGAACCAGGGGCGACGACCGTTCCGGCGCGCAAATTCTTTGATATCTGCCGTGGTCTGCCTGAAGGCGCGGAAATTGCCGTGCAGCTGGAAGGTGAGCGGATGCTGGTGCGCTCCGGGCGCAGCCGTTTTTCGCTGTCTACCCTGCCAGCGGCAGATTTCCCGAACCTCGATGACTGGCAGAGCGAAGTCGAATTTACCCTGCCACAGGCGACGATGAAGCGTCTGATTGAAGCGACTCAGTTTTCTATGGCGCATCAGGACGTTCGTTATTACTTAAACGGTATGCTGTTTGAAACCGAAGGTGAAGAACTGCGCACCGTGGCGACCGACGGCCACCGTCTGGCGGTCTGTTCAATGCCAATTGGTCAATCTTTGCCAAGCCATTCGGTGATCGTGCCGCGTAAAGGCGTGATTGAACTGATGCGTATGCTCGACGGCGGCGACAATCCGCTGCGCGTGCAGATTGGCAGCAACAATATTCGCGCTCACGTTGGCGACTTTATCTTCACCTCGAAACTGGTGGATGGTCGCTTCCCGGATTACCGTCGCGTTCTGCCGAAAAACCCAGACAAACATCTGGAAGCAGGCTGCGATCTTCTCAAGCAGGCGTTTGCCCGTGCGGCAATTCTCTCTAACGAGAAATTCCGCGGTGTGCGTCTGTATGTCAGCGAAAACCAGCTGAAAATCACCGCCAATAACCCGGAACAGGAAGAAGCGGAAGAGATCCTCGACGTTACCTATAGCGGTGCGGAGATGGAAATCGGCTTCAACGTCAGCTATGTGCTGGATGTCCTGAACGCGCTGAAATGCGAAAACGTGCGCATGATGCTGACCGATTCGGTTTCCAGCGTGCAGATTGAAGATGCCGCATCACAGTCGGCTGCCTATGTTGTCATGCCAATGAGACTGTAATGTCCCTCACCCGCTTGTTGATCCGCGATTTCCGCAATATCGAAACCGCGGATCTCGCTTTATCTCCCGGCTTTAACTTTCTGGTAGGTGCCAACGGCAGCGGCAAAACCAGCGTGCTGGAAGCCATCTATACGCTCGGCCACGGTCGGGCGTTTCGCAGTTTGCAGATTGGTCGCGTCATTCGCCATGAGCAGGAGGCGTTTGTTCTCCATGGGCGATTACAGGGCGAAGAGCGCGAGACGGCGATTGGCTTAACCAAAGACAAACAGGGCGACAGCAAAGTCCGCATCGACGGTACTGACGGGCATAAAGTCGCGGAGCTGGCGCATCTGATGCCGATGCAACTGATAACGCCAGAAGGGTTTACTTTACTCAACGGCGGCCCCAAATACAGAAGAGCATTCCTCGACTGGGGATGCTTTCACAACGAACCTGGATTTTTCACCGCCTGGAGCAATCTCAAGCGATTGCTCAAACAGCGCAATGCGGCGCTGCGCCAGGTGACACGTTACGAACAGCTACGTCCGTGGGATAAAGAACTGATCCCGCTGGCGGAGCAAATCAGCACCTGGCGCGCGGAGTATAGCGCCGGTATCGCGGCCGATATGGCTGATACCTGTAAGCAATTTCTCCCTGAGTTTTCTCTGACTTTCTCTTTCCAGCGCGGCTGGGAGAAAGAGACAGAATATGCTGAGGTGCTGGAACGTAATTTTGAACGCGATCGCCAGCTAACCTACACCGCGCACGGCCCGCATAAAGCGGACTTACGCATTCGCGCCGACGGTGCGCCGGTGGAAGATACCTTATCGCGTGGGCAGCTTAAACTGCTGATGTGCGCCTTACGTCTGGCGCAAGGAGAGTTCCTCACCCGTGAAAGCGGGCGGCGGTGTCTCTACCTGATAGATGATTTTGCCTCTGAGCTTGATGATGAGCGTCGCGGGTTGCTTGCCAGCCGCTTAAAAGCGACGCAATCACAGGTCTTTGTCAGCGCGATCAGTGCTGAACACGTTATAGACATGTCGGACGAAAATTCGAAGATGTTTACCGTGGAAAAGGGTAAAATAACGGATTAACCCAAGTATAAATGAGCGAGAAACGTTGATGTCGAATTCTTATGACTCCTCCAGTATCAAAGTCCTGAAAGGGCTGGATGCGGTGCGTAAGCGCCCGGGTATGTATATCGGCGACACGGATGACGGCACCGGTCTGCACCACATGGTATTCGAGGTGGTAGATAACGCTATCGACGAAGCGCTCGCGGGTCACTGTAAAGAAATTATCGTCACCATTCACGCCGATAACTCTGTCTCTGTACAGGACGACGGGCGCGGTATTCCGACCGGTATTCACCCGGAAGAGGGCGTATCGGCGGCGGAAGTGATCATGACCGTCCTGCACGCAGGCGGTAAATTTGACGATAACTCCTATAAAGTGTCCGGCGGTCTGCACGGCGTTGGTGTTTCGGTAGTAAACGCCCTGTCGCAAAAACTGGAGCTGGTTATCCAGCGCGAGGGTAAAATTCACCGTCAGATCTACGAACACGGTGTACCACAGGCTCCGCTGGCGGTTACCGGCGACACCGATAAAACCGGCACGATGGTGCGTTTCTGGCCCAGCCTCGAAACCTTCACCAATGTGACCGAGTTCGAATATGAAATTCTGGCGAAACGTCTGCGTGAGTTGTCGTTCCTCAACTCCGGCGTCTCCATTCGTCTGAAAGACAAGCGTGATGGTAAAGAAGACCACTTCCACTATGAAGGCGGTATCAAGGCGTTCGTTGAGTATCTGAACAAGAACAAAACGCCGATCCACCCGAATATCTTCTACTTCTCCACCGAAAAAGACGGTATCGGCGTTGAAGTGGCGCTGCAGTGGAACGATGGCTTCCAGGAAAACATCTACTGCTTTACCAACAACATTCCGCAGCGTGACGGCGGTACTCACCTGGCAGGCTTCCGTGCGGCGATGACCCGTACCCTGAACGCCTACATGGACAAAGAAGGCTACAGCAAAAAAGCGAAAGTCAGCGCCACTGGCGATGATGCGCGTGAAGGCCTGATTGCCGTTGTCTCCGTGAAAGTGCCGGACCCGAAATTCTCCTCCCAGACCAAAGACAAACTGGTTTCTTCTGAGGTGAAATCGGCGGTTGAACAGCAGATGAACGAACTGCTGGCAGAATACCTGCTGGAAAATCCGACCGACGCGAAAATCGTGGTTGGCAAAATTATCGATGCTGCCCGCGCCCGTGAAGCTGCGCGTCGCGCTCGTGAAATGACCCGTCGTAAAGGTGCGCTGGACTTAGCAGGCCTGCCGGGCAAACTGGCGGACTGTCAGGAACGCGATCCGGCGCTCTCCGAATTGTACCTTGTGGAAGGGGACTCTGCGGGCGGCTCTGCAAAACAGGGGCGTAACCGCAAGAACCAGGCGATTCTGCCGTTGAAAGGTAAAATCCTCAACGTCGAGAAAGCCCGCTTCGATAAGATGCTGGCTTCCCAGGAAGTGGCGACGCTGATCACCGCGCTTGGCTGCGGGATTGGTCGTGACGAGTACAACCCGGACAAACTGCGTTATCACAGCATCATCATCATGACCGATGCGGACGTCGACGGTTCGCACATTCGTACGCTGCTGTTGACCTTCTTCTATCGTCAGATGCCGGAAATCATCGAACGCGGCCACGTTTACATTGCCCAGCCGCCGCTGTACAAAGTGAAGAAAGGTAAGCAGGAACAGTACATTAAAGACGATGAAGCGATGGATCAGTACCAAATCTCCATCGCACTGGATGGTGCTTCCTTACATACCAACGCCAGCGCACCCGCTTTAGCGGGCGAAGCGTTAGAAAAACTGGTGTCTGAGTACAATGCGGCGCAGAAAATGATCGTGCGTATGGAGCGTCGTTATCCGAAAGCAATGCTGAAAGAGCTTATCTATCAGCCAACGCTGACGGAAGCCGACCTTTCCAACGAGCAGACCGTTACCCGCTGGGTGAACGCGCTGGTCAGCGAACTGAACGACAAAGAGCAGCACGGCAGCCAGTGGAAGTTTGATGTCCACACCAATGCCGAGAAAAACCTGTTCGAGCCGATTGTTCGCGTGCGTACCCACGGCGTGGATACTGACTACCCGCTGGATCACGAGTTCATCACCGGTGGCGAATATCGTCGTATCTGCACTCTGGGCGAGAAACTGCGTGGCTTGCTGGAAGAAGATGCGTTTATCGAACGTGGCGAGCGTCGTCAGCCGGTAGCCAGCTTCGAGCAGGCGCTGGACTGGCTGGTGAAAGAGTCCCGTCGTGGTCTTTCCATCCAGCGTTATAAAGGTCTGGGCGAGATGAACCCGGAACAGTTGTGGGAAACCACGATGGACCCGGAAAGCCGTCGTATGCTGCGCGTTACCGTTAAAGATGCGATTGCCGCCGACCAGCTGTTCACCACGCTGATGGGCGACGCCGTTGAACCGCGTCGTGCATTTATCGAAGAGAACGCCCTGAAAGCGGCGAATATCGATATTTAATGGCGTTAACAATGCGAGCGTGCCTGATGCGCTACGCTTATCAGGCCTACAAGACTCATGCAATGTATTGAATTTTCATGATTTTGTAGGCTGGAGAAGGCGTTAACGCCACATCCGGCAAGAAGCTTTAAGAAAAGGGCGGAGATTATCTCCGCCCTTTTTATTTCTGCAATCCGCAATTATCATCCCGCAGAACTATACTTTTTGAGTCAACACGTAACGCTTTACAGGTGATTATCATGGGGCTTTTTGATGAAGTTGTCGGTGCCTTTCTGAAAGGCGATGCGGGGAAATATCAGGCGATTTTAAGTTGGGTTGAGGAGCAGGGCGGCATTCAGGTGCTGCTGGAAAAACTGCAAAGTGGCGGCTTAGGTGCCATTCTCACATCCTGGTTGAGTAACCAACAAAGTAATCAACCGGTGAGCGGAGAACAACTGGAGTCGGCGCTCGGCACAAATGCGGTGTCCGATCTTGGACAAAAACTCGGTGTTGATACCAGTGCTGCTTCCAACATGCTGGCGGAACAATTGCCGAAGATTATTGATGCTCTATCGCCGCAGGGCGAAGTTTCGCCGCAAGCCAATAACGATTTGCTTTCCGCAGGCATGGAGTTGCTAAAAGGAAAACTTTTCAGCTAAGCAAAAGGGGGACACGCAACGCGCGTTGCATCCCCCTTTTCCCTCGGGTGTTGTACTGATTTTTGAGCGCAATCGCGTTAGCATGGGTCAGGAAACAATCTACCTGGGGAACTCATGGCTATCAAACTCATTGCTATCGATATGGATGGCACCCTTCTGCTGCCCGATCACACCATTTCACCCGCCGTTAAAAATGCGATTGCCGCAGCGCGCGCCCGTGGCGTGAATGTCGTGCTAACGACGGGTCGCCCTTATGCAGGCGTTCACAACTACCTGAAAGAACTGCACATGGAACAGCCAGGCGACTACTGCATTACTTACAACGGCGCGCTGGTACAGAAGGCTGCTGATGGCAGCACCGTGGCGCAAACCGCTCTGAGCTATGACGACTACCGTTTCCTGGAAAAACTCTCTCGCGAAGTCGGTTCCCATTTCCACGCGCTGGACCGCACCACGCTGTACACCGCTAACCGTGATATCAGCTATTACACGGTGCATGAGTCGTTTGTGGCTACCATTCCGCTGGTATTCTGCGAAGCGGAAAGAATGGACCCCAATATACAGCTCCTGAAAGTGATGATGATTGATGAACCCGCCATCCTCGACCAGGCCATCGCGCGCATTCCACAGGAAGTGAAAGAGAAATACACCGTGCTGAAAAGTGCGCCGTACTTCCTCGAAATCCTCGATAAACGCGTTAACAAAGGCACTGGTGTGAAATCATTGGCCGACGTGTTGGGCATTAAACCGGAAGAAATTATGGCGATTGGCGATCAGGAAAACGACATCGCAATGATTGAATATGCAGGTGTTGGTGTGGCAATGGATAACGCTATTCCTTCGGTGAAAGAAGTGGCGAACTTTGTCACCAAATCCAACCTTGAAGATGGCGTGGCATTTGCTATTGAAAAGTATGTGCTGAATTAATCAGTGGACGGGCAAACAGCATGAATGCGTTTGCCCGCAGCGATTAACAATTTCTGGTCGTGCATAAAATCAGGAACTGGAGTGGTGACGTTACTATATCCAGCGTAAGAGTGACTGGTAGCAGCGCATTAACGAGGCCGCGCGGGACGCCATCTGTTGCTTTGTACTCATAAAATCCCACCGTAAAGGGTTGATGGAAAACCATCACGTTTGAGTAATCCGCTTTTTTATTTTTCTGGTGGATAGAGCCTTTCAAGCCGTCAAGTGCCCAAGTACAACGCCGGGTATCACAAATAAAACCATATTGTGTTGCCAGTGCCTTATCTTCTTCGTTGTTCCAGTCGTAATAGAGCGTAATAGCACCAGAGAATTTCTTATTACTGCTGCTTAAAATAAATTTCGCATTATCATGGACGGTGATTCTTTCGCCATGAATTGCCGGATCGTTCAGCATTTTAACCACATCACCGCCACCCGTGGTCAGCAGGTAGTCCAGCGATTCGCCAACAAAAACATAGCCTTTCGAACCGTTACTATCCTCTGCCAGTGATAAACCCGTAATCGTGTCTGACCGCCATTGCTGGGCATGTGGACGGCTTGCGGTATTAAAAACCAGTCCTGCGGTTAGACATCCGGTCAACGCGAATGCCAAAGAACACAAACCGGCAGCCTTAAAAAATCCTTTAAAATTCAATTTCATGATTAATCCTTTAAACAAGAGTGCTAAGCCGTTGAAAGCATACTCTTATTTCCCTCCTGATTAGCGCCCGACATCCCTTTTCAGATTTCTGCCCGGCGCATGTCATTTTTTATGCATTGTTCTTTTTGTGATCTAAATTGTAGTACAACAATATAAATTTGTACTACATTACGCGCACGGCAAACGCGAATGTCATCACGCTGGTACTACAAAGTTGCCGCGTTATGCATCGATCGGGGTAAAGTAGGGAAGAACATACAGAGCACAAGGACTCTCCATGACTCTCAATAAAACCGATCGCATCGTCATTACGCTGGGTAAACAGATCGTTCACGGCAAATACGTGCCAGGCTCGCCGCTTCCGGCCGAGGCGGAACTCTGTGAGGAGTTTGCAACCTCGCGCAACATCATCCGTGAAGTGTTCCGTTCACTGATGGCGAAGCGGCTGATTGAAATGAAACGTTATCGCGGCGCGTTTGTGGCAGCGCGTAACCAGTGGAATTACCTCGACACTGACGTACTGCAATGGGTGCTGGAAAACGACTACGATCCACGGCTTATCAGTGCAATGAGCGAAGTACGAAATCTGGTGGAACCTGCGATTGCCCGCTGGGCGGCGGAGCGCGCGACCTCCAGCGATCTGGCGCAGATTGAGTCCGCGCTGAACGAGATGATTGCCAACAATCAGGATCGAGAGGCGTTTAACGAAGCGGATATTCGCTATCACGAGGCGGTACTGCAATCGGTGCATAACCCGGTATTACAGCAACTTAGCATCGCGATCAGTTCGCTGCAGCGGGCGGTTTTTGAACGAACCTGGATGGGCGATGAGGCCAACATGCCGCAAACGCTCCAGGAACATAAGGCGTTGTTCGATGCGATACGGCATCAGGACGGCGATGCGGCAGAGCAGGCGGCGCTTACCATGATCGCCAGCTCGACACGAAGGTTAAAGGAAATCACATGACAGTGTGCTACATCGCAATTGACTGGGGAATATCTCTATAATCCCCAGCGTGTGCCTCTCTCATGACGATAACCACAATGACATGCGTGGTGAAGAAACCCAATTGCACGGCGCGCAGGCACCGGGCAATCCGTAGAACGTACCACGTAGCAGACAGCAGCATTTGTTAAGGCGTATCGAGAGGCAGTGCAATGAAAATCACCAAAATTACCACGTATCGTTTACCTCCCCGTTGGATGTTCCTGAAAATTGAAACCGATGAAGGCGTGGTCGGTTGGGGCGAGCCAGTGATTGAAGGCCGCGCGCGCACGGTTGAAGCGGCAGTTCACGAGCTGGGTGACTATTTGATTGGTCAGGATCCATCGCGCATCAACGACTTATGGCAAGTGATGTATCGCGCCGGATTTTATCGTGGCGGTCCAATCCTGATGAGCGCCATCGCCGGGATCGACCAGGCGTTATGGGATATCAAAGGCAAAGTGCTGAATGCGCCGGTCTGGCAACTGATGGGCGGCCTGGTTCGCGACAAAATTAAAGCCTACAGTTGGGTCGGCGGTGATCGTCCGGCGGATGTTATCGACGGCATTAAAACCCTGCGCGAAATCGGCTTCGATACCTTCAAACTGAACGGTTGTGAAGAACTGGGGCTAATTGATAACTCCCGCGCGGTAGATGCGGCAGTCAACACCGTGGCACAAATTCGTGAAGCTTTTGGCAATCAGATTGAGTTTGGTCTTGATTTCCACGGTCGCGTCAGCGCGCCGATGGCGAAAGTGCTGATTAAAGAACTGGAACCGTACCGCCCGCTGTTTATTGAAGAGCCGGTGCTGGCGGAACAAGCCGAATACTACCCGAAACTGGCGGCACAAACGCATATTCTACTGGCGGCGGGTGAACGCATGTTCTCACGCTTCGATTTTAAACGTGTGCTGGAGGCAGGCGGTATTTCGATTCTGCAACCGGATCTCTCCCACGCAGGCGGTATTACCGAATGCTACAAAATTGCCGCAATGGCAGAAGCCTATGATGTGACCCTTGCGCCGCACTGTCCGCTCGGACCGATTGCACTGGCGGCTTGCCTGCATATCGACTTTGTTTCCTATAACGCGGTACTTCAGGAACAAAGTATGGGCATTCATTACAACAAAGGCGCGGAGTTACTCGACTTTGTGAAAAACAAAGAAGACTTCAGCATGGTCGGCGGCTTCTTTAAACCGCTAACGAAACCGGGCTTAGGCGTGGAAATCGACGAAGCTAAAGTTATTGAGTTCAGTAAAAATGCCCCGGACTGGCGTAATCCGCTCTGGCGTCATGAAGATAACAGCGTAGCAGAGTGGTAATTCCTGCCACGTAAGCCCCTTATCGGGCACTAAAACAGCAATACAAAAATATAACCCTCTGTACATTACAGGGCATGGTGAGCGGCTTCGCTATGCCCAAAATCTGGAGAAAGCTCGCTATGGATATTCCCGTTAATGCAGCAAAGCCGGGGCGTCGGCGTTATCTGACGCTGGTGATGATCTTTATTACGGTGGTCATTTGTTATGTTGACCGCGCTAACCTGGCCGTGGCTTCCGCCCATATTCAGGAAGAGTTCGGTATTACCAAAGCGCAAATGGGCTATGTATTTTCGGCCTTCGCCTGGCTTTATACGCTATGTCAGATCCCCGGCGGTTGGTTTTTAGATCGCGTAGGTTCTCGCGTGACTTATTTTATTGCGATATTTGGCTGGTCAGTGGCGACTTTATTCCAGGGCTTTGCCACGGGATTAATGTCATTAATTGGTCTGCGCGCGATAACCGGTATTTTCGAAGCGCCCGCTTTCCCGACCAATAACCGGATGGTGACCAGCTGGTTCCCGGAACATGAACGTGCTTCCGCCGTTGGTTTTTATACGTCTGGTCAGTTTGTCGGTCTGGCGTTTCTGACTCCGATGCTGATCTGGATTCAGGAAATGTTGAGCTGGCACTGGGTGTTCATTGTCACTGGTGGTATCGGCATTATCTGGTCGCTGATTTGGTTTAAGGTTTATCAGCCGCCGCGCCTGACCAAAGGCATCAGCAAAGCTGAACTGGATTACATTCGTGATGGCGGCGGTCTGGTGGATGGCGATGCGCCGGTGAAAAAAGAGGCGCGTCAGCCGTTAACAGCCAAAGACTGGAAACTGGTGTTCCATCGTAAACTGATTGGCGTCTATCTTGGGCAATTTGCGGTGGCTTCTACACTGTGGTTCTTCTTAACCTGGTTCCCGAACTATTTAACCCAGGAAAAAGGGATCACCGCGCTGAAAGCAGGCTTTATGACCACAGTGCCATTCCTCGCGGCGTTTGTCGGCGTCCTGCTCTCTGGCTGGGTCGCGGATCTGCTGGTACGTAAGGGCTTTTCACTGGGCTTTGCGCGTAAAACGCCGATTATCTGCGGCTTGCTGATCTCCACCTGCATTATGGGCGCTAACTACACCAACGATCCGATGATGATTATGTGCCTGATGGCGCTGGCATTCTTTGGCAACGGTTTTGCTTCGATTACCTGGTCGCTGGTTTCTTCTCTGGCACCGATGCGCCTGATTGGTTTAACCGGCGGCGTGTTTAACTTCGCCGGTGGTCTGGGCGGCATCACCGTTCCGCTGGTGGTGGGGTACCTGGCGCAGGGTTACGGTTTCGCACCTGCACTGGTTTATATCTCCGCCGTCGCGTTGATTGGCGCACTCTCTTACATCCTGCTGGTGGGCGATGTGAAGCGCGTTGGATAATCTTTCAACTGTGGAATATGCGCGACACCACTGCGCATAATCCACTTTCTTAAAGCCGGTGCGGTCAGGCATCGGCTTTTTACTATCTTGCCGAAGAGTTTGAAACGCAGTTTGCGGGTGGCGCGCCAGTAGGCGGCGTTGCTCTTCTCCGGCTGCTTCAGTAACACCGAACGCAGAATCTCTGCGCTATCCAGCGCATAGCTTATCCCCTCCAGCGAGCTGGCGCTGATAAATCCCGCCGCTTCACCAATCAGAAAGGCATTGTCCTTACCGCAGACAAAATCCTGCCAGCGCGAGGGAAACAGCACCGTGCATTTTTCGCTTTTCACCGCCTTACCAAACTGGAACTGAAAGGCGCTCATTTTCTCTTTCAGTGCTGTGAAACGCGTCTGGCCATCTTTCATCGGATAGGCGCCGCCAAAGATAAAATAACCGTCTTTGCTGATACTCCATGAATAACAGTCAGTTATCTCATTATCAAAGATGCAGGAGTAGAACGGCACCGGATGTTTCTCTGCGAACCACTGCTGGATAGCGACATATTTACGAATTTGATGGTCCGGGTAGAGATGTCGCCGCACCATCGAGTTGGCACCATCGGCACCGACCAGATAGCGGGCAGTAATATGCTGCTCCCAGCCGTCTGCACGAAAAATGACATGCCATTTGTCATCCTCACGCCAGATTTTTCGGCACAGGCTATCGTGGTAAACCTCAACGCTGGCGGGGATCAGCGATTTCATCCACTAGTCGAAAGCATGGCGATTAATATTGATATAGCTTCGCTGGTAGTTACGCGTGAGCGATGCGGCGACGTCGACGGTTTTGACGCTGAAAATCTGCGGGTTGGCGATCACATCGACAGGAAGCGTCAGTCCATCGCGAATAAAAGAACGCTGCGCGTCCGGTGCCAGCAGACCGCCACAAGGTTTGCTGAAACCTTCAGTCCCATGCTGGTGCTTTTTATCCAGCGCGATCACCTGCATTTTGCCTGCTAACTTTCGCGCCAACGCCGACCCTGCCGGGCCGAGGCCAATAATCGCCACGTCAAAATGTTCCATCTTTTCACTCACATTCATCACGATGGCAAAAGACTAATGTCTGAAAGTGAAGTCCTTGTGAAGTATGATGGCGGGAACCGTTTTGTATCAGGACCGCGCCATGAAACAGATAACCTTTGCTCCCCGTAATCACCTGCTCACCAATACCAATACCTGGACGCCCGACAGCCAGTGGCTGGTGTTTGACGTGCGTCCTTCTGGCGCGTCGTTTACCGGTGAGACCATTGAGCGTGTGAATATCCATACCGGCGAGGTCGAGGTTATCTACCGCGCGTCACAGGGCGCGCACGTCGGCGTGGTGACCGTTCATCCGAAGTCAGAAAAGTATGTCTTCATCCACGGCCCTGAAAATCCTGATGAAACATGGTATTACGATTTCCATCACCGTCGCGGCGTGGTTGTTGAAGGCGGCAAGATGAGCAATCTCGATGCAATGGATATTACCGTTCCGTACACTCCAGGGGCGTTACGCGGTGGCAGTCATGTACATGTCTTTAGCCCGAACGGTGAAAGGGTGAGTTTTACCTATAACGACCACGTGCTGCATGAACGCGATCCAGCGCTGGATTTGCGAAACGTCGGGGTGGCAGCGCCGTTTGGTCCGGTCAATGTGCAAAAGCAGCATCCACGTGAATACAGCGGTAGCCACTGGTGCGTGCTGGTGAGTAAAACAACGCCCACGCCGCAGCCGGGCAGCGATGAAATCAATCGTGCTTATGAAGAAGGATGGGTAGGAAACCACGCTCTGGCGTTTATTGGCGATACGCTTTCGCAAAAGGGCGAGAAAGTGCCGGAGCTGTATATTGTTGAATTGCCGCAAGATGAAAACGGCTGGAAATTGCCGGGCGACGCGCCGTTAAGCGGAACGGAATCAACTCTGCCCGCGCCACCGCGTGGCGTCGTGCAGCGACGTTTAACCTTTACCCACCATCGGGCTTATCCGGGGTTAGTCAACGTCCCGCGCCACTGGGTGCGGTGTAACCCGCAAGGAACGCAAATCGCGTTTTTAATGCGTGATGATCACGGTATTGTGCAACTGTGGCTTATCTCGCCACAGGGCGGCGAACCGCGCCAGTTAACCCATAACAAAACGGATATTCAGTCAGCATTCAACTGGCATCCATCGGGAGAATGGCTGGGCGTTGTGCTGGATAACCGTATTGCCTGCGTACACGCGCAAAGCGGTACGGTTGAGTATTTAACCGAAAATCACGCCAACCCACCTTCGGCGGACGCGGTGGTCTTCTCGCCGGATGGTCAATGGCTGGCGTGGATGGAAGCCGGCCAGTTGTGGATAACCAAAACTGGCCGCTAAATCAGTTCACGGGCATTCTGGCTGGTGGAATGACGGCATTGATGGCTTGCGCGTCGGCTTCGCTTTTTTCCACGCGCGAGCGCACTGAACTGTCTTTGCGGAACGCATCCCAAGGCAGAAGTAGCGTATCCATGACAGCGGTAAATGGCATATCGAGAATTGCCAGCGATTTGGTTCCCCAGTTTGTTGTGTCATCACCAATCATGGTGGCACTGGCGCGGGTGCCGGGGTACGTTCCCTCCTTCCCCCCGGTATGGGACATTACGCTGGAGCATCCTCCGAGTAATGCCATTCCGCTGCATATCATGAACGCTAACAACACATTTCTTATCATAATAAATTCATCTGTTGATCGTGGGTGTTGGCATGATGTGTTATAGCGATCCCTTGCTGAAAATAACATCATCATTACGTCGCACTGTGGCGGCTATCGCACTTTAACGTTTCGTGCTGCCCCCCAGTCTATGCAATAGACCACAAACTGCAAAAAAAAGTCCGTCGAAAAGACTTGAAAAGTGCATATCCAGACCCATTTTTATACCGTAGCCAATGAGAACACGCCTGATGGGTGTTCTGGCTATCCGACCTGTCCATTGTGGAAGGTCTTACATTCTCGCTGATTTCAGGAGCTATTAATTATGCGTAACTTTGATTTATCCCCGCTTTACCGTTCTGCTATTGGATTTGATCGTTTGTTTAACCACTTAGAAAACAACCAGAGCCAGAGTAATGGCGGCTACCCTCCGTACAATGTTGAACTGGTAGACGAAAACCATTACCGCATTGCTATCGCGGTGGCTGGCTTTGCCGAAAGTGAACTGGAAATTACCGCCCAGGACAATCTGCTGGTGGTGAAAGGTGCTCACGCCGACGAACAAAAAGAGCGCACCTATCTGTACCAGGGCATCGCTGAACGCAACTTTGAACGTAAATTCCAGTTAGCTGAGAACATCCATGTTCGTGGCGCTAACCTGGTGAACGGTCTGCTGTATATCGATCTCGAACGCGTGATTCCGGAAGCGAAAAAACCGCGCCGTATCGAAATCAACTAATTCCCTAAGGCCGCAGTGCGCGGCCTGACATTTGATGCTCGCCGTCAGGGAGCATATGCGAATCTTCGGATTTGCAGGTACTTACTCGCTTCTTAGAAGGAGAAATGACTATGCGTAACTTCGATTTATCCCCACTGATGCGTCAATGGATCGGTTTTGACAAACTGGCCAACGCACTGCAAAACGCCGGTGAAAGCCAGAGCTTCCCGCCGTACAACATTGAGAAAAGCGACGATAACCACTACCGCATTACCCTTGCGCTGGCAGGTTTTCGTCAGGAAGATTTAGAGATTCAACTGGAAGGAACGCGCCTGAGCGTAAAAGGCACGCCGGAGCAGCCAAAAGAAGAGAAGAAATGGCTGCATCAAGGGCTTATGAATCAGCCGTTTAGCCTGAGCTTTACGCTGGCTGAAAATATGGAAGTCTCTGGCGCAACCTTCGTTAATGGTTTACTGCATATTGATTTAATTCGTAATGAGCCTGAACCCATCGCAGCGCAGCGTATCGCTATCAGCGAACGTCCCGCGTTAAATAGCTAATTAGCTATTCTCTTTGCCCCGCCAGTTTGGTGGGGCTTTTTTTTGCCTGCAATCTTCAACAATGTTTTAATTTTCGCCAATTTAAGATGTTCCGGCACTTTCTTTACCGTGATAATGTGCGCCATAAGGCAAATCTGCTTCACCGATTCAGCCATAATCCGTAGCAATTAAAATGTTATTTCAAGAGAAATGGACGATGAGTGATATAGCATTAACGGTCAGTATTCTGGCTTTGGTGGCGGTCGTCGGGTTGTTTATCGGCAACGTCAAGTTTCGCGGTGTTGGATTGGGCATTGGCGGCGTGCTGTTCGGTGGGATCATCGTCGGCCATTTTGTTTCACAGGCGGGGATGACATTAAGCAGCGACATGCTGCATGTTATCCAGGAATTTGGTCTGATCTTGTTCGTTTATACTATCGGTATTCAGGTGGGGCCGGGCTTCTTTGCCTCGTTGCGTGTCTCCGGATTACGCCTCAATTTGTTTGCTGTTTTGGTTGTCATCCTCGGTGGTCTGGTCACCGCCATCCTGCATAAACTTTTCGATATTCCACTTCCCGTGGTACTGGGGATTTTCTCCGGCGCGGTCACCAATACACCAGCGCTGGGTGCAGGTCAGCAGATCTTACGTGACCTGGGGACACCGATGGAGATGGTCGATCAAATGGGGATGAGCTATGCGATGGCGTATCCATTTGGGATTTGCGGCATTTTGTTCACTATGTGGATGCTGCGGGTTATTTTCCGCGTCAATGTTGAGACTGAGGCGTTGCAACACGAGTCCACGCGGACTAACGGTAGCGTGCTGATCAGGACCATTAACATCCGTGTTGATAACCCTAACTTACATAATTTAGCGATTAAAGATGTACCGATTCTCAATGGCGATAAAGTTATCTGCTCGCGATTGAAACGAGAGGAAACCCTCAAAGTACCTTCTCCGGAAACCATTATTCAGTTGGGCGATTTGCTTCATCTGGTGGGACAGCCTGCGGATTTACATAATGCGCAATTGGTGATTGGTCAGGAAGTGGATACCTCGCTGTCGACGAAAGGCACCGATCTGCGCGTCGAACGCGTGGTGGTCACCAATGAGAATGTGCTTGGTAAACGTATTCGCGACCTGCACTTTAAGGAGCGCTATGACGTCGTTATTTCGCGCCTGAACCGTGCTGGCGTTGAATTAGTTGCAAGTAGCGATATTAGCCTGCAATTTGGCGATATTCTCAACCTGGTTGGACGCCCGTCCGCGATTGATGCCGTTGCTAATGTATTAGGTAATGCGCAGCAAAAATTGCAACAGGTACAAATGTTACCGGTGTTTATTGGTATTGGGCTTGGCGTATTGTTGGGCTCCATTCCGGTGTTTGTGCCTGGATTCCCGGCTGCGTTGAAGTTGGGGCTGGCGGGGGGGCCACTGATTATGGCGCTGATCCTCGGGCGTATCGGCAGCATTGGTAAGCTTTACTGGTTTATGCCGCCAAGTGCCAACCTGGCGCTGCGCGAACTGGGTATCGTACTGTTTCTCTCGGTAGTTGGCCTGAAATCCGGCGGCGATTTTATCCATACACTGGTGGATGGCGAAGGGTTAAGCTGGATAGGCTATGGCGCATTGATTACTGCAATTCCGCTGATCACGGCTGGCATTCTGGCGCGGATGTTAGTCAAAATGAATTATCTCACGATGTGCGGGATGCTCGCGGGTTCAATGACCGATCCTCCGGCGCTGGCGTTTGCCAATAATCTTCATCCTACCAGTGGTGCGGCGGCGCTCTCTTACGCCACGGTGTATCCATTAGTCATGTTCCTGCGCATTATCACACCGCAGTTACTGGCGGTGCTTTTCTGGAGTATCGGCTAACTCCTTTTTGGGTGGAGTTACCGTCAATGGTACTCCACCTGGTATTCACAATGCATTTCTGAACATTACCGCGTTGCTTAAACCAGTGAACCGCCGGTCAGGAAGGAAAAGATAAGGAATATCAGCAAAATGCTGCACACGATGCCGATACCAAAAAGCAAGGTATGGAAAGCCAGCGTCCCGCCGCCAAATACCAATGCGCCTCGAATGCCCCAGTGATTTTCCTTACGCATACCGCCAATAAATGCGCAAAGTAGCGCAGCAATGGCCAGTGCGATACCGCTTTGATCGAGGATTTTATCGACATCAACCGTCTCTTTTTTCTCCACCGTAGTAATTTTTTCACCTTTTATTCCGGCGAGAAGACCTCTTTTAATTTCAGCCGTTTTGTCCGCCACGATGCTTTCCAGCGTTGGTGGTGGCGCGGCAAAAGGGCCGAATGAAAAGTGGATAATACCCATCAATAAAGCGATGGCACCGAACAGTATGCCCAGTGAACTGCTTTTATTTTGCGCTATGATACCCATCTGACCTCCTTGTAATGGATGGCAAAAGCATATCAGGAAACGGGCGGACGAAATTCTTAAAAATAACCGCTAAAGGCAGAGTGTTAGTGAAAGTGCAAAGGAGCAACAATGAAAATTTCCCGCCTCGGAGAAGCGCCTGATTACCGCTTTTCGTTGGCTAATGAACGTACATTTCTGGCATGGATCCGTACCGCGTTGGGATTTCTGGCGGCGGGCGTCGGGCTGGATCAACTTGCGCCAGACTTCGCCACGCCCGTCATTCGTGAGCTGCTGGCGTTATTGTTATGCCTGTTTTCCGGCGGGTTAGCGATGTATGGCTATCTGCGCTGGTTACGCAATGAAAAAGCGATGCGTCTGAAAGAGGACTTACCCTATACCAACAGCTTATTAATCATCAGTTTAATATTGATGATCGTAGCGGTAATAGTCATGGGGCTGGTGCTGTATGCCGGATAGTCGCAAAGCCAGACGCATTGCTGATCCCGGACTTCAGCCAGAACGGACATCGTTGGCGTGGTTTCGCACCATGCTGGGCTATGGCGCGCTGATGGCGCTGGCAATTAAACACAACTGGCA
The DNA here is from genome assembly GCF_005845405.1 of Escherichia sp. E4930. Taxonomy (NCBI): domain Bacteria; kingdom Pseudomonadati; phylum Pseudomonadota; class Gammaproteobacteria; order Enterobacterales; family Enterobacteriaceae; genus Escherichia; species Escherichia sp. E4930. The sequence goes on from NZ_VCDZ01000009.1 coordinate 73,848, forward strand.
TCAGGCCGGCGCGTTGTTCTGGATTTCTATTGGCATTCTCGCCATTGTGGCATTAATACTTTGGCGCTATACCCGTAATCGTAATTTAATGGATGTGACTAATAGTGATTTTTCTCAATTTAACGTAATCCGTGACAAATTTATGATCTCCCTCGCGGTGTTATCTCTTGCAATACTGTTTGCTGTAACGCATATACATCAACTAATCGTATTGATTGAGAGAGTCGCATGACAGGAAGTCAGGTTGTAAATGCTGAAGAGGACAGGCATAAACTGGTTGTAGAGTATAAAGACGCGCTACAACCTGCCGATTTTTATCAGAATTTCAAACAGCGGGGTCTTCGCTCCGTGCAAATTATTCCCCATATAGAATTTGATGACCGGGGCGAGCTGACAGCTTCTTCGGTGACGGCTGAACTGTGGGGACAATTTTTAATCGCTCTGTTCGAGCATTGGGTGCGTGCAGATATTGGTCGTATATCAGTCGAACTTTTTGACGCCACGCTGCAAAAATGGTGCGGGAGCGAAAACGTACAACTTCGGCGGGAGTGTCAGGTGTGCGACTGGCATCGCTTGTGCCGGCATTCCCAGGAGGATTCTCCTGGCAACGTGCTTTGTGTTGGCTATCAAGCTTTTTATTCCCACTCTGCGCCGCACATGCGGGTGATGCGTGACCTGATAAAGCAGCATCGTTCTCCCATGGAGTTGATGACGATGCTGCGGTGACGTGAGCTTAAACAGGCTGCCCCTGATGCGACATCCGCGTCGCCAGCGGTAGCCAGCACAGCACGATCAACAATCCCATTAAGGTCATCAACAACCCCAGGCTGCTCTGACCGGTTTGCGGCAGCATCGCGGAGAGCGACGCCAGCACGCCGGAACCAATGTTTTGCAGGCCGCCGACCAGCGCACCAGCCGTGCCAGCCAGGAAGGGGAATGGCTCCATTGCGCCGCTGGTTGCCAGCGGAAACAGCATCCCGGCACCGAAAAAGAACAGCGCGGCGGGAACGAGCAACGTCCAGACATTCATCACGCTAAACCAGCCGGGGATCCACATCATCATTCCTGCCAACAGGCAGCAGATAACCGACTGCCACATTAATGTAGAGAAGCGTTTATTCGGTCGACCAGCAAACCATGCGCCGAAGAATGCCGCTGGAATTGGCAGAATAAACAAAATACTGACTGTCATACTGCTTAACCCTAACACTGCACCCATCAACACACCGGAACAGGCTTCGAAAGCGGCAATCCCCGCCAGACCACCAATTAACATCAGCAAATAGCAGTTAAAGCTGCCATTGCCAAAGAGTGTTTTATAACTGGTGAGCAGGCGCGTACGCGGCGCATCGACAGGGCGTGTTTCCGGCATCCAGCGCGCCATGCTGAACGTCACACTGGCACAAAGCACCAGTAAAAACAGATAACAGGCCCGCCAGCTCCACAGGGTATTCAGCAGGCCGCCAATGAGTGGTGCGAGCAACGGACTTACGAGAATCCCCATATTTAACATGCTATTAGCGTGACGAAGCTGTGTCCGTTCATATAAATCACGCGGCAATGTACGCGCCATTACGCCGCCGACCCCGGTCCCCATCCCCTGAATCGCACTGGCGGCAATTAACACCGTCAGGCTGGAAGTGGTGACTGCCACCAGTGTCGCCAACATAAAAATGGACATTCCGACGAGGATCACCGGGCGGCGTCCCACCCTGTCGGAAATTGGGCCATAAAATAGTTGTGAGATACCGTAGGTCAGCAGATAAGCGCCCATTACGCTCTGCACCGCCCCTTCACGGACGTTGAGATCTTGTGCCATATCGGCAATAGCAGGAATATAAATAGTTTGTGCCATCTGACCGACGGCCACGAGTAATACCAACATCAATAATAAATTGACGTTTCTATGCCTTTTCATTATCACGGACGCTTTTAAAAATATATTTAGAATAAGTTACTACGCATTCGAATAAATGCAGGAGAGGAATCTATCACATTGATAAATGTTAGCCAGATATATATACGGAATGATGAATAACAAAACGGCAGAAAATATAAACAACAGCGGCAATAAATGTTGCCGGAAGGACTTTGGCTTAAATAAATACTGTGGGCCGGATAAGATGCGTCAGCATCGCATACGACACCAATCTGCCAGCAGAATATGAAAGGGGAGCGGTTTCCCGCTCCCCTTTAGTGCGGCTTGAATCTGAATCACTTCAGGTATTTCAGAACAGCATCAAGCAGTTGCAGTGCAGCAACAATGAGTTTGAGGATAAGAATGGCAATATCCACCAGGCTCATACGCGTCTCCTGTGGTTCAGGAGCACTGCCAGCTGACGTACCTTTCCGCTGCCTGTTGCCAGCTGTTGCGCACGCAGCTTCTTCAGAAGAAACGTTGTGCTTGTTGACATAACACAGTGTGCTCACGCGGGGTTAAGGCGCTGACGGCACCACCCGTTTCAGCCAGGACTTAGTGCGCCGGGTAACGATGCGGCCCCGCATAACACATTGCGTACAGTGATATTATAGAATTATACTGTATAAATAAACAGTAAAAATTAGACAAAGTCAAAACTGTGATCGATACTCAATTATGCGCTAAATAAGTCAAAATTCGTGCCGAAATTGCGCGTTCTGCGCGGAACACGTATACTTTCAGTGTTGACATAACACAGTGTGCTTTGCGGTTACCAGCCGCGGGCGGCTGACAAAACCTCGCTCCGGCGGGGTTTTTTGTTACCTGCGTTTCAGTACAAAACGTGATCAATTCCCCAATTATTCCTTGATGAAAAATTTTCCATTGTCTCCCCTGTAAAGCTGTGCTTGTATAAATATTGTTAAACACAAAACCAACAAGGTCCCCAATGACTACTTCCATGCTCAACGCGAAACTACTACCAACTGCGCCATCCGCCGCAGTGGTCGTCGTGCGTGTGGTGGTGGTCGTCGGCAATGCGCCGTAGGGACTGGAACAACACACGATTCCAAAACCCCGCCGGCGCAAACCGGGCGGGGTTTTTCGTTTAAACACCTCCCGGAAAGTCGGCCCAGAAGAAAAGGACTGGAGCATGGCAAGTTCGGGCACAACATCGACACGTAAGCGTTTTACTGGCGCAGAATTTATCGTTCATTTCCTGGAACAGCAGGGCATTAAGATTGTGACGGGGATTCCGGGCGGTTCGATTCTCCCTGTTTACGACGCCTTAAGCCAAAGCACGCAAATCCGCCATATTCTGGCCCGTCATGAACAGGGCGCGGGCTTTATCGCCCAGGGAATGGCGCGTACCGACGGCAAACCGGCGGTCTGTATGGCCTGTAGCGGGCCGGGTGCGACTAACCTGGTGACCGCCATTGCCGATGCGCGGTTGGACTCCATTCCGCTGATTTGCATCACCGGCCAGGTTCCCGCCTCGATGATCGGCACCGACGCCTTCCAGGAAGTGGACACCTACGGCATCTCTATCCCCATCACCAAACACAACTATCTGGTCAGACATATCGAAGAACTCCCGCAGGTCATGAGCGATGCCTTCCGCATTGCGCAATCAGGCCGCCCTGGCCCGGTGTGGATAGACATTCCTAAGGATGTACAAACGGCGGTTTTTGAAATTGAAGAACAGCCCGCGGCGGCAGAAAAAGCCGCCGCGCCCGCCTTTAGCGAAGAAAGCATTCGTGACGCTGCGGCAATGATTAACGCCGCCAAACGCCCGGTGCTTTATCTGGGGGGCGGTGTCATTAACGCGCCCGCGCGGGTGCGTGAGCTGGCTGAGAAAGCGCAGCTGCCCACCACCATGACCTTAATGGCGCTGGGCATGTTGCCAAAAGCACATCCGCTGTCGCTGGGCATGCTGGGGATGCACGGCGTGCGCAGCACCAACTATATCTTGCAGGAGGCGGACCTGCTGATTGTTCTCGGTGCGCGTTTTGATGACCGGGCAATTGGCAAAACTGAAGAGTTCTGCCCGAATGCCAAAATTATTCATGTGGATATCGACCGCGCGGAGCTGGGTAAAGTTAAGCAACCGCACGTGGCGATTCAGGCGGATGTTGATGATGTGCTGGCGCAGCTGATCCCACAGGTGGAAGCCCAGCCGCGTGCAGAGTGGCACCAACTGGTGGCGGATTTGCAGCGCGAGTTCCCGTGTCCTATTCCGAAAGCGTGCGATCCATTAACACATTACGGGCTGATTAACGCCGTTGCCGCCTGTGTCGATGACAACGCGATTATCACCACCGACGTGGGTCAGCATCAGATGTGGACAGCGCAGGCCTATCCGCTCAATCGACCACGTCAGTGGCTGACTTCTGGTGGGCTGGGAACGATGGGCTTCGGTTTACCCGCAGCGATAGGTGCGGCGCTGGCTAACCCGGATCGCAAAGTGTTGTGTTTCTCCGGCGACGGCAGCCTGATGATGAATATTCAGGAGATGGCGACCGCCAGTGAAAACCAGCTGGATGTCAAAATCATCCTGATGAATAACGAAGCGCTGGGACTGGTGCATCAGCAACAGAGTCTGTTCTACAAGCAGGGAGTTTTTGCGGCCACCTATCCGGGAAAAATCAACTTTATGCAAATTGCGGCCGGGTTCGGCCTCGAAACCTGCGATTTGAATAATGAAACCGATCCGCAGGCGGCATTACAGGAAATTATCAGTCGCCCTGGTCCGGCGCTGATCCACGTACGCATTGATGCCGAAGAAAAAGTGTACCCAATGGTGCCGCCAGGCGCGGCAAATACTGAAATGGTGGGGGAATAAGCCATGCAAAACACAACTCATGACAACGTGATTCTGGAACTCACCGTTCGCAACCATCCCGGTGTAATGACCCACGTGTGTGGGCTTTTTGCCCGTCGTGCTTTTAACGTCGAAGGCATTCTTTGTCTGCCGATTCAGAACAGTGATAAAAGCCACATCTGGCTACTGGTCAATGACGATCAGCGACTGGAACAAATGATAAGCCAAATCGACAAACTGGAGGATGTGGTGAAAGTGCAGCGTAATCAGTCTGACCCGACAATGTTTAACAAGATAGCCGTATTTTTTCAGTAACCGCTCAAGGCTTGAACAGTGGCGCGCTTATCGTTAAGGTAAGCGCGTTTTTTTTACCCGCCAGGACAAGACCATGATAACCGTTGCCCTTATAGACGATCACCTTATCGTCCGCTCCGGCTTTGCGCAGCTGCTGGGGCTGGAACCTGATTTGCAGGTAGTTGCCGAGTTTGGTTCCGGGCGTGAGGCGCTGACTGGCTTGCCTGGGCGCGGTGTTCAGGTGTGTATTTGCGATATCTCAATGCCGGATATTTCTGGGCTGGAGCTGTTAAGCCAGCTACCGAAAGGTATGGCGACAATTATGCTCTCCGTTCACGACAGTCCGGCGCTGGTTGAACAGGCGCTTAACGCGGGGGCGCGCGGCTTTCTCTCTAAACGCTGTAGCCCGGACGAGCTGATCGCTGCCGTGCATACGGTTGCAACTGGCGGCTGTTATCTGACGCCGGATATCGCTATTAAACTGGCATCTGGCCGTCAGGACCCGCTAACCAAACGCGAACGCCAGGTGGCGGAAAAACTGGCGCAAGGGATGGCGGTGAAAGAGATTGCTGCCGAACTGGGGTTGTCGCCAAAAACTGTGCATGTACATCGTGCCAATCTGATGGAAAAACTGGGCGTCAGCAACGACGTTGAACTGGCGCGCCGCATGTTTGATGGCTGGTGATGAAGACATTTTTCTCCCGCTTAAATACTGTAGTTTCCTGCTTTTTTATCTTCTCTGCCGCATGGTTTTGCCTGTGGAGTATCAGCCTGCACCTGGTTGAACGACCGGATCTGGCGGTATTGCTGTTTCCGTTCGGTCTGCGACTGGGGCTGATGTTGCAATGCCCGCGCAGATACTGGCTGGTGCTGATGGGCGCAGAATGGCTGCTGATTTACTGGCTGACGCAGGCGGTTGGGTTAACGCATGATCCGTTATTGATGATCGGTAGTTTGCTGACGTTACTACCTGTGGCGTTGATTTCCCGTTATCGCCACCAGCGCGACTGGCGCACGTTGCTGTTACAGGGCGCGGCACTGACGGCGGCGGCGTTATTACAGTCATCCCCCTGGCTTTGGCATGGGTACGGAAACGAGCCCTGGAACGCCCTACTGATGACCTTAACCGGCGGCCTGACGCTGGCCCCCATTTGCCTGGTGTTCTGGCACTATCTGGCGAATAACACCTGGCTGCCGCTGGGGCCATCGCTGGTTTCCCAGCCGATCAACTGGCGTGGGCGGCATCTGGTCTGGTATTTGCTGTTGTTTGTTATCAGCCTGTGGTTGCAACTGGGGCTGCCGAACGAACTTTCGCGCTTTACCCCGTTTTGTCTGGCGCTGCCGATTATCGCCCTGGCCTGGCACTATGGCTGGCAAGGGGCGCTGATTGCGACGCTGATGAACGCCATCGCGCTGATCGCCAGTCAAACCTGGCGCGATCATCCGGTCGATTTATTGCTTTCACTGCTGGTGCAAAGCCTCACTGGCCTGTTACTGGGCGCAGGCATCCAGCGGTTGCGTGAACTTAACCAGTCGCTGCAAAAGGAACTGGCGCGTAATCAACATCTTGCCGAGCGGTTGCTTGAAACTGAAGAGAGCGTGCGTCGCGACGTAGCGCGTGAGCTGCATGATGATATCGGTCAGACCATCACTGCCATTCGTACTCAAGCGGGCATTGTCCAGCGACTGGCGGCAGATAACGCCAGCGTGAAGCAGAGCGGGCAGCTCATCGAACAACTATCGCTGGGCGTTTACGACGCGGTGCGCCGTTTATTAGGACGGTTACGTCCGCGCCAGTTGGATGATCTCACCCTGGAGCAGGCCATCCGCTCACTGATGCGGGAAATGGAGCTGGAAGGGCGCGGCATTGTCAGCCATCTCGAATGGCGAATCGATGAATCAGCATTAAGTGAAAACCAGCGCGTGACGCTGTTTCGTGTCTGCCAGGAAGGGCTGAACAACATTGTGAAACATGCTGATGCCAGCGCGGTCACGCTGCAAGGCTGGCAGCAGGATGAACGGTTGATGCTGGTGATTGAAGACGATGGCAGCGGTTTGCCGCCGGGTTCCGGGCAACAAGGTTTTGGCCTCACCGGAATGCGCGAGCGCGTAACGGCGCTGGGCGGCACATTACACATTTCCTGTCTGCACGGCACGCGTGTCAGCGTTTCTCTACCTCAACGTTATGTCTAAGGTTCGATGATGTTGCCGTTTCTGAAAGCGCCTGCCGATGCGCCATTAATGACTGATAAACATGAAATTGATGCCCGTTATCGCTACTGGCGTCGGCATATTCTGCTGACCATCTGGCTGGGTTACGCGCTGTTTTACTTCACGCGTAAAAGTTTTAACGCCGCCGTACCAGAAATCCTTGCTAACGGCGTGCTCAGCCGTAGCGACATCGGCCTGTTAGCAACGCTGTTTTACATTACCTATGGCGTATCGAAATTTGTCTCCGGCATTGTCAGTGACCGCTCTAATGCCCGTTATTTTATGGGGATTGGGCTTATCGCCACGGGCATCATCAACATTCTGTTTGGCTTCTCCACCTCGTTGTGGGCATTTGCCGTGCTGTGGGTGCTGAACGCCTTTTTCCAGGGCTGGGGTTCGCCGGTTTGTGCGCGTCTGTTGACTGCCTGGTATTCTCGTACCGAGCGCGGCGGTTGGTGGGCGCTATGGAATACGGCGCATAACGTCGGCGGCGCATTGATCCCCATCGTGATGGCCGCTGCTGCGGTGCATTATGGCTGGCGTGCCGGGATGATGATTGCCGGTTGTATGGCGATAGTCGTGGGGATTTTTCTTTGTTGGCGGCTGCGCGATCGCCCGCAGGCGTTAGGTTTACCGGCGGTCGGAGAATGGCGGCACGATGCGCTGGAAATCGCCCAACAACAAGAAGGGGCAGGGCTGACGCGTAAAGAGATCCTCACCAAATATGTGTTGCTGAATCCGTATATCTGGCTGCTTTCGTTCTGTTATGTGCTGGTCTATGTGGTTCGTGCGGCGATCAACGACTGGGGCAACCTGTATATGTCCGAGACGCTGGGCGTCGATCTGGTCACGGCGAATACGGCAGTAACGATGTTTGAACTGGGCGGGTTTATCGGTGCGCTGGTTGCAGGTTGGGGCTCGGACAAACTGTTTAACGGCAACCGTGGGCCGATGAATTTGATTTTTGCTGCGGGGATTTTGCTTTCCGTCGGCTCGCTGTGGTTGATGCCATTTGCCAGCTACGTGATGCAGGCAACCTGCTTCTTCACCATTGGTTTTTTTGTCTTTGGCCCGCAGATGTTAATCGGTATGGCAGCGGCAGAGTGTTCCCACAAAGAGGCTGCAGGTGCGGCGACGGGGTTTGTCGGCTTGTTTGCTTATCTGGGGGCGTCGCTTGCCGGTTGGCCGCTGGCGAAAGTGCTGGATACCTGGCACTGGAGTGGTTTTTTCGTGGTTATCGCCATTGCCGCCGGGGTCTCGGCACTGTTGTTACTGCCCTTTTTGAACGCCCAGGCTCCACGCGAAGCGTGATGCATCTCACTTTTCTACCTCATATCCGGCAAAACTAAGAAATTTTCCTGGTTTTGCCTGGACGCTATCTCAAGCCTGATTTGCTGCAGGTTTTTACAATGCCATCATTCGTTAATTCTTTCCCAAAATAATTCAAGTTGCAGGAACGCGAGCAGCTAAGGCACCTGCGGCCTGAAGTATGAAGGGAAATCAGGAGTAACCCATGCTGGCTTTCTTAAACCAGGTTCGCAAGCCGACCCTGGATCTTCCGCTCGAAGTGCGGCGCAAAATGTGGTTCAAACCGTTCATGCAATCCTATCTGGTGGTCTTTATTGGCTACCTGACGATGTACCTGATTCGCAAGAACTTCAACATCGCACAGAACGACATGATCTCGACCTACGGGTTGAGCATGACGCAGCTGGGGATGATTGGCCTGGGCTTCTCCATCACTTACGGCGTGGGTAAAACGCTGGTTTCCTACTACGCCGACGGCAAAAATACCAAACAATTCCTGCCGTTCATGCTGATCCTGTCTGCTATTTGTATGCTGGGCTTCAGCGCCAGCATGGGCAGCGGCTCGGTTAGCCTGTTCCTGATGATTGCCTTCTACGCCTTAAGCGGCTTTTTCCAGAGTACCGGCGGTTCGTGCAGTTACTCCACGATTACCAAATGGACGCCGCGTCGTAAGCGCGGGACCTTCCTCGGTTTTTGGAACATTTCCCACAACCTCGGCGGCGCGGGTGCGGCGGGTGTGGCGCTATTCGGCGCAAATTACCTGTTCGACGGTCACGTGATCGGCATGTTTATCTTCCCGTCGATTATCGCGTTGATTGTCGGTTTTATCGGTCTGCGTTACGGCAGCGACTCCCCTGAAGCGTATGGTCTTGGCAAAGCTGAAGAACTATTCGGTGAAGAGATCAGCGAAGAGGACAAAGAGACGGAATCCACCGACATGACCAAGTGGCAGATCTTTGTCGAATATGTTTTGAAAAACAAAGTGATCTGGCTGCTGTGCTTCGCCAACATCTTTCTGTACGTGGTACGCATTGGTATCGACCAGTGGTCAACCGTGTACGCTTTTCAGGAACTGAAACTTTCTAAATCGGTGGCGATTCAGGGCTTTACGCTATTTGAAGCCGGTGCTCTGGTTGGCACGCTGCTGTGGGGCTGGCTCTCTGACCTGGCGAACGGGCGCCGTGGCCTGGTGGCGTGTGTTGCACTGGCGCTGATTATCGCCACGCTTGGTGTGTATCAACACGCCAGCAACCAATATATCTATCTGGCTTCTCTCTTTGCATTAGGTTTCCTGGTATTTGGTCCGCAACTGTTGATTGGCGTGGCGGCTGTTGGCTTCGTACCGAAAAAAGCGATCGGCGCTGCCGATGGGATTAAAGGCACTTTCGCCTACCTGATTGGTGACAGCTTTGCCAAATTAGGTCTGGGAATGATTGCCGATGGTACGCCAGTGTTCGGCCTCACCGGCTGGGCTGGCACCTTCGCCGCACTGGATATCGCCGCTATTGGCTGTATCTGCCTGATGGCGATAGTCGCGGTGATGGAAGAACGAAAAATCCGCCGCGAGAAAAAAATTCAGCAGTTGACAGTGGCATAAACGTAACTGGTGACTTTTGCCCGGCATGACGCCGGGCTTTTTTTATTATTCAGAGATTTCCAGCGCGGTGAAGGCAAACTTCTCGCCATCAAACAGCCCCTGACTGGTCAGTTTCAATGCGGGGATCACCGGCAGGGAAAGAAACGCCATCTGAATAAACGGTTCGTCGGGTAACGGACCACATTCACGGGCAGCGACTTTTAACGCGTCAATTTGCTCCGCCAGCGACTGCGCCGTGTCGGTGCTCATCAGCCCGGCAATGGGCAACGGCAGATGACTCTGTACCTGGCCGTTACGGACCACGCACAGCCCGCCGCCATCCTGAATCACCTGATTGACCGCCAGCGCCATCTCTTCTGCGCTACGACCGATCACCACAATATTATGGCTGTCATGGCTGACTGTCGCCGCCAGCGCGCCTTCATTCAGGCCAAAGCCGCCGAGCAAACCACAGGCCGGAGCCAGACATTGCCCGTAACGCTCAAGTACGGCAATAAAGCACACATCATCGCGATCAAAACCATTTTCGCTGTAGACGCTGGAGCGGGAGTGCGTGATCAGTTCGTTATGGATGACATCAATGACGCGATAGCGTTTTCCGGGGGTAAATTGCAGGGCAAAGTCGCTGGCGGAAACTGGCTGGCGATCAATGGTATTGCCATATGGCGGGGCGGATTGTGCCAGTCTCGCCGACTCTTCTGCCTGCAAGGTTTGTGCGTCAATCGGTTCGCCTTTCACCAGTACCTGTTGCACTGTGACTTTACGCGCGTCACTTAACAGGACAATGTCGGCCTGCTTGCCGGGAGCCAGTAAACCGAGATGATTCAGACCAAAATGGCGCGCGTCGACCAGCTGGCTACGCGATATGCCACATGCAACGGCACATTGTGTTGTTCAATCAGGCGGCGAATTAAGGCGTCGATATGCCCTTCGTGAGCGATTTCCCACGGGTTACGGTCATCAGTACAAAGCATGCATTGTGGGCTGTTAAATTCGTTGATCAACGGAGCCAGCGCGTTGAGATTGCGGGCAGCGGACCCTTCGCGGATCATCAACGACATGCCGAGTTGTAATTTTCGGCGTCCTTCTTCCAGCTGATAACTTTCGTGGCAGTTTTCAATACCCGCGGCAATATAGGCGTTAAGTTCTTTACCGCTTAGACCGGGGCAGTGACCATCCAGTGTCAGATGGCGAAAGGCGTCCAGTTTATCGAGCAGCGCATTTTGTCCGCTAATTACGCCAGGGTAGTCCATCATTTCTGCAAGGCCGGTAACCTGCGGATGGTCGCGCCAGGCGAGCATCTGTTCGAGGGTAAAACTGGCACCGTTAACATCGCAGCCTTCGAGTGCGGGTACGCAAGACCTGACCTGCAAATACTGGTTTTGCTTTGCCTGTTCGGCACAGCGAGCAAACCAGGCAAACCCGGCTTCGCCCATCACGTTGACGATTTCATGAGGGTCGCAAATAACAGTCGTCAGGCCGCGCGGCAGAGTGGCGGTTTCAAAGGTGACTGGGGTCATCATGCTGGATTCAATATGCAGGTGAGCATCAATAAATCCCGGTACTGCCGTTGCGCCGTGGGCGTCAATTCGGCGCGAAGCCGGAGCATCAGCGTATTCTGCGCCGACACCGGCAATGTAACGTCCTTTAATCACGATTGGGCCGGGAATTTCTCCGCCATTGATTAGATCCAGAATAGAGACATTATCAATAATATAATCGGCAGCGGCTTCGCCACGGGAAACGGCTAACAATTCCTGGTATTCTACCCGACTAATGTGATGAAATTTATGGCTAATAGGATTGTTCATATTTTTTCTCATTTTGATTTTATCAATTTGATTATTATTTATCATAAAGAAACGTCGCGAGATTATTAAAGAATATCCATTAATGTGCAATTGAAATGTGATAATTATCACTGAACCGTTGTTGTCATTTGTTTTACAAAAGCAAGGGATTAAATCTCCTCCAATGGACAAAAAAATGAATAATGACAATACCGATTACGTGAGTAATGAATCAGGGACGCTTTCGCGATTATTTAAACTACCGCAACACGGGACAACCGTTCGCACAGAATTGATTGCGGGTATGACTACTTTTTTAACTATGGTGTACATCGTTTTTGTTAACCCACAAATTCTTGGTGCAGCGCAAATGGACCCAAAGGTGGTGTTTGTTACTACCTGTTTGATTGCGGGCATTGGCAGTATTGCGATGGGAGTTTTTGCTAATCTTCCCGTCGCGCTGGCGCCTGCGATGGGGCTGAATGCGTTTTTCGCCTTCGTAGTGGTGGGAGCAATGGGTATCACCTGGCAGACGGGAATGGGCGCTATTTTCTGGGGCGCAATTGGGCTATTTTTGCTGACTCTTTTTCGTATCCGTTACTGGATGATCTCTAACATTCCGTTAAGTTTACGTATTGGTATCACCAGTGGTATCGGGCTATTTATTGCCTTAATGGGATTAAAAAATACCGGTGTTATTGTCGCCAATAAAGACACGCTGGTGATGATTGGTGATTTAAGTTCCCACGGCGTGTTGTTAGGTATTTTAGGTTTTTTTATTATAACCGTGTTGTCATCGCGTAATTTTCATGCGGCGGTGTTGGTTTCTATCGTCGTCACTTCCTGTTGTGGATTATTTTTCGGAGATGTTCATTTCAGCGGAATCTATTCTATTCCACCTGATATTAGCGGTGTTATTGGCGAGGTTGATTTGAGCGGGGCATTATCGCTTGAGCTTGCCGGTATCATTTTCTCCTTTATGTTGATCAACCTATTTGATTCATCAGGAACATTAATTGGTGTAACTGATAAAGCTGGCTTAATAGATAGTAACGGTAAATTCCCTAACATGAATAAGGCGCTATATGTTGATAGCGTGAGTTCGGTGGCTGGCGCGTTTATCGGAACTTCCTCTGTTACCGCCTATATTGAAAGTACTTCTGGCGTGGCGGTCGGCGGTCGCACGGGGCTGACTGCGGTTGTTGTTGGCGTTATGTTCCTGCTGGTTATGTTCTTCTCACCGCTGGTGGCGATGGTTCCACCTTACGCCACCGCCGGGGCCTTAATCTTCGTTGGCGTATTGATGACATCGAGCCTGGCACGCGTTAACTGGGATGATTTTACCGAATCGGTACCCGCATTTATCACCACGGTGATGATGCCCTTTACGTTCTCGATCACTGAAGGGATTGCGCTCGGCTTTATGTCTTACTGCATCATGAAAGTGTGTACTGGTCGCTGGCGCGATCTGAATCTGTGTGTGGTGGTTGTAGCGGCATTGTTTGCGCTGAAAATCATCCTGGTGGATTAGTATCTGATAAGCGTTTCCAGATATCATGAGTGCCGGTTACGCAGGAGAACTCATGATCTGGATAATGCTCGCTACGCTGGCGGTGGTGTTTGTGGTTGGTTTTCGGGTGCTGACATCCGGGGCCAGAAAAGCGATTCGCCGCCTCAGCGATCGGTTGAATATTGATGTTGTACCCGTTGAGTCAATGGTCGATCAAATGGGAAAGTCAGCCGGTGACGAATTTTTACGTTATCTGCATCGCCCGGATGAGTCGCACCTGCAAAATGCCGCGCAGGTGTTGCTTATCTGGCAGGTTGTCATTGTCGATGGCAGCGAACAGAACCTGCTGCAATGGCATCGGATTTTACAAAAAGCCCGCCTTGCCGCGCCGATTACCGATGCTCAGGTCAGGCTGGCGCTGGGTTTTCTGCGCGAAATAGAGCCTGAAATGCAGGAGATTAATGCATTCCAGATGCGCTACAACGCGTTTTTTCAGCCTGCTGAGGGCGTTTACTGGCTGCATTAAAACCGCTTTGCCTGATGCGACGCTGGCGCGTCTTATCAGGCCTACAGACCGAGTACGGATAAGGCGTTCACGCCGCATCCGGCAATCTTTGTCTTGTTCCGTTTCGATCTTACCCCTACCTCATGCAACACTGTAAAAGTTGCAAAAACGTTAAATGCATCACACATTTCAATGTTAGACTGGTCGGCTTTTCCCCTGAAACATGCCACGGGTAACACCATGAGTGAATATATCGAAGAAAACCGCGGCGCGGACGCCATTACCCGACCGAACTGGTCAGCCGTTTTCTCGGTGGCGTTTTGCGTCGCCTGTCTGATTATCGTTGAGTTTTTGCCCGTCAGTTTGTTGACGCCGATGGCGCACGATTTAGGCATTTCGGAAGGGGTTGCCGGGCAATCGGTGACCGTAACCGCTTTTGTGGCGATGTTTGCCAGTTTGTTTATTACCCAGACCATTCAGGCCACTGACCGCCGCTACGTTGTCATTCTGTTCGCCATTTTGCTGACGCTTTCCTGCTTACTGGTTTCCTTTGCCAACTCATTCAGTCTGCTGTTAATCGGTCGCGCCTGTCTGGGGTTGGCGCTGGGTGGATTCTGGGCGATGTCGGCGTCGCTGACCATGCGCCTGGTACCGCCTCGTACAGTGCCGAAGGCGCTGTCGGTGATCTTCGGTGCGGTGTCCATTGCGCTAGTAATTGCCGCGCCATTGGGCAGTTTTTTAGGCGAGCTTATCGGTTGGCGCAATGTCTTTAATGCGGCGGCGGTGATGGGTGTGCTATGTATTATCTGGATTATCAAATCATTGCCTTCGCTGCCTGGCGAACCGTCACATCAGAAACAAAATGCCTTTCGCCTGTTGCAGCGTCCGGGGGTGATGGCCGGGATGATCGCCATCTTTATGTCCTTTGCCGGGCAGTTTGCTTTTTTCACTTATATTCGCCCAGTGTATATGAATCTGGCGGGATTCGGCGTTGATGGCTTAACGCTGGTGCTGTTGAGTTTTGGTATCGCCAGTTTTGTTGGTACATCGCTTTCGTCGTTCATTCTCAAACGTTCGGTGAAACTGGCCTTAGCGGGCGCACCGTTTGTGCTCGCCCTGAGCGCGCTGGTACTGACGCTGTGGGGAAGCGATAAAATTGTTGCTACCGGTGTGGCGATTATCTGGGGGCTGACCTTTGCTTTAATTCCTGTTGGCTGGTCAACGTGGATCACTCGCTCATTGGCCGATCAGGCAGAAAAGGCTGGGTCTATTCAGGTGGCCGTTATTCAGCTTGCCAATACCTGCGGTGCGGCAATCGGCGGTTATGCGTTGGATAACATTGGTCTGACTTCGCCGCTGATGTTGTCCGGCACATTGATGTTGCTGACTGCATTGTTGGTTACTGCAAAGGTGAAAATGAAGAAATCCTGATATCAGGCAAAGAAGCGTTGGTCAGTGGTTGTTGCCGTTCTTACATATCCGGGCATTCTACCTTACCCAACGCTTCCCAATAATTGCTCTGATTATTACGTTCCATCGCCACGATGGCCTCGCGTATATGTTGTTTATTGTTTTCATCTGACAACATTAACTTTTCCCACGCTTCATCTGACAACGATGCCTTCGGGGTGCAAATTTTCCGCAAATCCTCTAATACCGTATTTTTCTCTTTTGCGGACTGCAGTGAGCTAAAAGGCGACTCGGCGTATACGATGCCTGGCATAGCGAAAAAAGTGAAAATAAGCAGTAGTGTCGTTGGTTTCATGGATTCAACCTTTTACAAATGTGTATCGAATGAAGCATAAGTGTAGTTTGCTTTCATCGCTCTCATCATGCTGTACGAAACGCGCTTGCGTGGTCAGTAAGAAGTGCCAGACCTTATATTCCACTTTTATTCCTTTTTATTCTTATCGATAGCGTTTCGTTTTTTAAACCGCAGCGACCTTACCGCTATAGTCAGGTAATCATTAATAAAAGGATAAAAAAATGAAACTGACAACACATCATCTACGGACAGGGGCAGCATTATTTCTGGCGGGGATCCTGCTGGCAGGCTGCGACCAGCAAAACAGCGATGCAAAATACATTAAAGTTGGCGTCATTAACGGTGCCGAACAGGATGTGGCAGAAGTCGCTAAAAAAGTGGCCAAAGAGAAGTATGGCCTTGAAGTTGAATTGGTTGGATTTAGTGGTTCGTTGTTGCCGAACGATGCAACTAATCAGGGTGAACTGGATGCCAATGTCTTCCAGCATCGTCCTTTCCTTGAACAGGATAACCAGGCGCACGGTTACAAACTGGTGGCGGTAGGAAATACCTTTGTCTTCCCCATGGCTGGCTACTCGAAAAAAATTAAAACAGTCGATCAGCTAAAAGAAGGAGCGACAGTAGCGATTCCGAATGATCCGACCAATCTGGGGCGTGCGCTGTTACTGTTGCAAAAAGAGAAACTTATTACCTTAAAAGAGGGGAAAGGTTTACTGCCAACGGCGTTGGATATTACTGAGAATCCACGCCATTTGCAGATAATGGAGCTGGAAGGGGCACAGTTGCCACGTGTACTGGACGACCCGAAAGTGGATGTAGCGATTATCAGCACCACCTACATCCAGCAAACAGGACTTTCTCCGGTGCACGACAGCGTATTTATTGAAGATAAAAATTCACCGTATGTGAACATTCTGGTGGCGCGGGAAGATAATAAGGATGCAGAAAACGTGAAGGCGTTTCTGCAATCTTATCAGTCACCAGAAGTTGCTAAAGCGGCAGAAACCCTCTTTAACGGTGGCGCGGTGCCTGGCTGGTAATGATCAACCGTGCCGCGCCGGACGATTACATTTTTCTGGCGCGGCGGCGGGAATCCATTGAAATCAAAATCACCGATGACAGAATCAGCAGCGTTCCCAGCCAATCTGGTAATGTGAAGGTGATCCCCAGCAACAGCAAAGAGAGCAGCGCGCTACTTAATGGTTCTGCACAACTCAAAATACTGGCTTTCGGCCCGCCAATTAACTGTGCGCCTTTCAGATACAGACTAAAGGTCAGCGAAGTTCCAATTACCACCAGATAGAAAAAAGCCAGAATCAGGCTGCCATTAACCACGAAATTTGTTCCTTGCCCGGCATAAAAGGGCAGCAGGACCAGCCCACCAATGAGCATACTCCAGCCGACGACGGGCAGCGTGCCGTAACGGGCAATGAGCGTTGAGGGGTATGTCGTATAGAATGCGGCAGCAAAGGCTGAAGCAACTCCCCAGAACAGCGCAGCAGGAGAGATCGACAACGATGTTGGATTACCGTGGGTGACCAGTAAAAATGTGCCTATCAGGGAGGTCAAAATCGCGGTAAATACCAGAATACCGGGGCGCGATTTTCGTACCAGTGAGAACCAGGCCACGATAATCGTTGGTGATAAAAATTGCAGCACCGTTGCTGTAGCTGCATTGGATTTTTCAATCGTCAGTAAGAAAGTTAGCTGGACGGTCAGGGCGCCAACAATGGAAAAAATAAGCAGGCTGATGGCATCTTTATGATTTTTAACGATTGAGAAGACTTTATCGCCGTGGACAAAAGAGAGCGTCAGCAGAATAAATCCGGCAAATATCAGTCGCGTCATGGTCAGAAACTGCGATGACATCTGACTTTGTTCCATGATGTATTGCGCGCAAACGCCTGAACTTCCCCATAATACGGCGGCAATCAGAACGTTTATCATCCCCTTTCTGGTGGAACCCATTTTTCCCTCTGCATACTGTTTTGTCGTTTATGTATGCAGGCATGATAGCAAAAATGGTGAGAATGACCCCTTCAGGTAAACCCGTCATTTGATGGGGCGAGCATTTATGAAACGAGTGAAATACTTGTTAAACCGTCAGGTTATGACGTTATCATTTTGTTCTGACAGCGTGCTACTGTTCGCTTTTTAAACGCGAAGAATGTTATGCAAATCCATAAAGTAGTAACCCCCGAGTTTGTGAAGAGGTTTGCCTGCGTCGGCCCCAGCTGCCTGATTTCCTGCTGTCAGGGATGGCAGATACACATCGACAAGAAAACCCATCATACTTACCTCAACGAACAACACCCGAAAATTGCCCTGTTGGCGAAAGAGAATTTATTACGGGTGAGAAATGGTAAAAGCCGCTATTCGATAATCAAACTGGACGCGCAGGGTCAGTGTCCGTTTCTCGATGAAAATAAATTCTGCCTGGTCCATCGCGATCTGGGAGAAAAAGCACTTTCAGAAACCTGTTCTACTTATCCACGTAGCAAAAAGTACTACGCGGATACAACTCGCCATTCGATGGTGCTCTCATGTCCAGAAGTAGCCCGACTGGTATTGTTTGATGCCGACAGCATGTTAGTGCACGAACAGGATGATCTGTTGGCGAAGGCGAAAAACACCTTCACCGCCAGGCAGCCGGTTAATCAGATCCACCAGATTGTGCATCTCTTTGCCTGGCACCTCCTGCAGGCGCCATCGTTGAACGTTGAAGAAAACCTGATGGCACTGGCACAGTTTATGGTTTACCTGCAGCGCATTGAGTTCGATCTGCACAACCATTTTGCGCAGGCTGAACAGTACCATCAGGAGCTATTAAGCGAGCTGGCGGCAGGTATTAGCCTGATGAGTCAATCAACGCCTACGGAGTCGGTGGGATTGAAGGTGCGTGCGCTGACGGTATTGGGGTCGCTTGTCGCGAATAAGAGCAGCAGGGATCGTATTATTGCTGACGCGCATCGAAAGATGGCGGTGTATTTAGACGTAGCAAACAGCCCGGATAAGCAGGTTCTGGCTGACAAGTTTGCTGTCCTGAATAAACAGTGGCAGCAGCTTTGCCAGGATTCTATCCTCAGTGCTCCGCATGTATTGCGCAATTTACTGACCTACAAAATATACCACTGCCATTTTCCGGATGCTGATTTCTCAACGGTCATGCGCCAGGTTTACCGTTTAATTCTCGACTATTTCTATATTAAGCATTTGTTGAGTCTGACATCGCTGGAAGCAACTCTGGATGAGGCAACGGTACTGAAAATTGTGGCGAGCCTTGCCGAGAAAACCTTGCATTCGTCAACGATTAACCAGCGGATGGATAAAGCGATCGACATGATCAATGCCGGGGACGATCTCTCCTGCCTGTTGTTGATTCGTTAAATTCGCCTGTCGGGGATTGGGTTAAGCGTTTGTCTGACATCTCGCTTCCGCTGTAATAAATATTAAGAACAACTTCGGTAAAGCAGGTTGAATCATGAACAGAAGAAATTATCTGCTTTAAACGGTATTACAAGGGATTGGTAAACGTCAGAAGAGGCATTTTGGCGGAAGATCACAGGAGTCGAACCTGCCCGGGACCGCTGGCGGCCCCAACTGGATTTGAAGTCCAGCCGCCTCACCGGAGACGACGATCTTCCGCGCCTCGATTGCTACATGGAGGCGGGGCGCATTATAGCTACTTCCTCGCCTTATCACATCCCCCATCACACTTTTTTCCGCTTCGTTTCGCCTTGCCATGATCCTCTTCACAGAAACTCTCGGCAAATCCATAAGTTACACTTTGGCACAACCGCGCTCCCAGAAAAAAGAAACGTAAGTTGATAACAAAAAATAGCACTATCCGTATTCTTAAGGATGGTTTACGCCGTGCAATGAGCGGGAACGAACATGGTAATTGGATACTCTACTGTTTGTTATTTATTGAAAAAATGCCGGGTACGGCTGTGTCGTACCCGGTGAGATTGATTTTTACTGCACTGGCTCCGTTGACGTAACTTCGCCACTGGAAACTACGCCAGCATTCATGGTTTGGGTTACCTGCTGCTTTTCAGCGTTCACAGCATGGAGTTGCCCGCTAACCGTGGGTTTTAGCGGTGCATCGGCCTGAATATCGCCGCTGGCGGTAAGCTGAATATTGCCGTCGCCAGTCAACGGTAATTCAGGCCATCCCCACTGTTGCAAAATATTCACCGGCACACCGCGTCCATTCAGGCTGATATGAGTCTGGCGCTGCGGCGTTTGTGAAACACTGGCAGTGGCTTCCAGAATGCCTTTCTCGGTAAACGCGCTAAGTTCGCTGATATTCACCGTGCTGCTGTTGGCGGCCAGTGCCAGCGACGGACGGCGAACATCAACACGATTGAACGTGGCGGCGGAGGCATTCAGATTCGCTGTGCCACTCCAGACGCCCCATTGGTGATTGGCAACCAGTGTCAGATTCGCGCCATAGCCATCGAGCGCGGTGAGTTGCCATGGAAAGTCAGGGTCGATATCAATGATCAGGTTGCGGCTGGCGCTAAATCTCTTCAGTTGCAGACTGTTTAACCAGCCGGGTGTTGTTTCCCTCCATAACTGTTGCCAGTTTTTTGGCAGGGTATATTCCAGCCCGACAATTGCCGCATCATCGAGGATCAGCGTTTTCCCGTCGCGTTGCCAGTTTCCTGACGTTCTCACCATGCCACCTTCCCAACGGCTGGTAAACTGGCGCAGCGCCACGCCCTGCGGGGAAAATTCTGCGTTCATAATCGGGTCAAACAAATGCAGCGAACCATAAATAAACTCGCTGGCATTCATCGACAGCTTTCCTTCCTGTGTCTGCCAGTCATCTTTACTGAAGGTCATGTTGCGTAAGCTGAGATCGAGATCGGTCACCGCCCAGTCCGGGCCTTGCAGGCGAGCATCTATCACTTCCAGGCGACCAATCTGTAACGAAGGCACAGAGCGCAATGGCGCAAAGAAATCAGTCAGCGATTTTTCGCTTTGCAGACGGATATCCGCCATGCGCAGGTTTTCCACCTGCCAGCTACCGTCGGCGTTACGCTGCGCGTTTCCGGTTAATGTACCGCGCGCGATATCGGCACCCAGATTGGTCAGCGTAACGCGATTGTTATCAATACTGCCTTCAACTAACACATTGGTGGCAGGAACATCATTGAGCGACAGGGAGCCAGCACTGAACTGAATCTGCGCTTTCGTTCCCAACACTTTACCGGCTTCTGGCGACCACGGAATGACGCTGCCATTTACCCGCTGAGCACTTAATTTCCACTCGCTATTTGGGCTATTAAATGCCATATCGCGCAGTTGCAGGCGATCGGCTTTGAACGGTAGCGGGGCGGTCTGGTCGGTGAGATTCAGCGTCCCGTTTTCCAGCAGAATGGTATCGACATGGCGCGGTTCGGTCAGTTGCCGACTACTCAAGGCGATATCAACACTTTTTGCCACCAGGGTAGCGGGCTGTCCATCACGACCAAACGTGACGTTCTCCAGTATGATATGAGACGGCGCGGAAAAGCGGTGATCCATTGCCCCGAAGACCAAATGGTAGTCGCTATTTTCGGAAATCCATGCGCTGATATGCTCCGCACCCCAACGGGTTTGCAGAAGAAAATAGAGGCCAGTTATCACTACGAGTAGCGCGACGAAAATGTAGAGAAGCAGCTTCCCAATAAATTTCATAGTCTTCCATCCCGCGAAATACACATAAGGGAGTTATGCACGATTTACGCGCATTCCTCAAGGCGGGAATGGTGAAAGAGGGCCGCTGCGGCGGTAAAGAAACTTACCGCCGCTAAGTGAATTACGGTTTTTCCGGCGGGAAAATCAGGTTCAGCACAATGGCAGTAATACCACCAGCGGCAATACCTGAAGAGAGCAGGTTTTTCAGCCAGTCAGGGGCAAATTGCAAAATCAGCGGCTGCTGAGAAACGCCCAGACCGACGGCCAGCGACAGTGCAATAATCAGAATTGCCCGACGGTTCAGCGGCTCGCGGGAAACGATGCGTACACCGGATGCGGCGATGGTGCCAAACATCACAAGCGTAGCGCCGCCCAGAACTGGCTCTGGGATGTGTTGCACGAAACCGCTCACTGCCGGGAACAGGCCCAGCACGATCAACATCAGCGCCACCACAAAACCGACATAACGGCTGGCAACACCCGTTAGCTGAATTACACCGTTATTCTGTCCGAAGCAGGAGTTCGGGAAGGTGTTAAATACTGCCGAGACAAACGAGTTCAGGCCGTTTGCCAGCACGCCGCCTTTCAGACGTTTCATATACAGCGGGCCGGAAACCGGCTGTTCGGAAACGTCAGAGGTCGCGGTGATATCGCCAATGGTTTCCAGTGAGGTGATCATAAAGACCAGCATCAGCGGCAGCAGTAGGCTCCATTCAATACCAAGACCGTAATAGAGCGGCGTTGGTACCATAATCAGTTCTTGCGTCATCGGTTCGTTGCTTTCTGGCAACATACCCATAAACCACGCCAGCGCATATCCGGCCGCCATCGCAATCACCAGCGAGGCCACGCGTAAGTAAGGGTTACGTTGGCGGTTAAGCAGGATAATTAAGGCTAAGACCACACCCGCCAGCAGCAGGTTTTTCGGTGCGCCAAAGGTGTTGTCGCTCATGGCCGCATAGCCGCCACCAATGGACGTTAACCCAACCTGAATTAGTGACAGGCCGATAATCATCACCACGACGCCAGAAACCAGCGGCGTAATAATGCGGCGCGCCAGATGCAGAACGCGGGAGATCACCATCTCCGTGCAACTTGCCAACATCAGCGTACCAAACAGTGCCGCCATCATGGTGGGAACATCAGCACCACCGGTCTTCAGCGCCGTGCCGCCCATAATCAGCGGGGCAACAAAGTTGAAGCTGGTACCCTGAATCGACAACAACCCGGAACCTACCGGCCCCCAGGCTTTAATCTGAATAATCGATGCCACACCGGAGGCAAACAGCGACATACTAATAATGTGTTGTGTGTCCTGTGCCGGTAAACCTAGCGCCTGGCAGATGAGAAGCGCAGGGGTGATAACCGCGACAAACATCGCCAGCAGGTGCTGACAGGCGGCAAACAGAGTTTGAGCAAGCGGTGGACGATCTTCAAGACGATAAATCAGTTCGCTGTTTTGAGTCTGCGCAACCGGTTGCGCATTTTCTGACTCGAGGGTGGAAACAGACATCGAAAACAATCCCGTGGTAGCAAAGCGGGCATTTTAGCTGACCGAAGGGCAAAAGCAAACGTTTGCCATGCATTCTTCTAAATATTTAAATGCGATAAATGCACTTTTTTATATAACTTTTGGTTGTTTTCTGCTTAAAATCCATGCCATTTTTTTATTTTCAGCTAAGAATTCGAACCGGGAAAGCATGACTCGAAACTCGTCATACTGCACCTTACAGTACATGTGCGATGCAGTATGACGAGTATGAAAGAGTGGTGCGGATACAAAGGAGCTATCTATGTTTCATCTCGACACTTTAGCAACGCTTGTTGCAGCAACTCTGACGTTGCTGCTCGGGCGCAAATTAGTTCACTCTGTCTCCTTTTTGAAGAAATACACCATACCTGAACCTGTTGCGGGTGGTTTGCTGGTGGCGCTGGCGCTGCTGGTGCTGAAAAAAACCATGGGCTGGGAAGTCAACTTTGATATGTCGCTGCGCGATCCGTTGATGCTGGCTTTCTTTGCCACCATCGGGCTGAACGCCAACATTGCCAGCTTACGTGCTGGTGGCCGTGTGGTGGGTATTTTCCTGATTGTGGTTGTTGGTCTGTTGGTGATGCAAAACGCCATCGGTATTGGTATGGCCAGTCTGTTAGGTCTTGATCCGCTGATGGGGCTGTTAGCAGGGTCTATTACGCTTTCTGGCGGTCATGGGACTGGCGCGGCGTGGAGTAAATTGTTCATTGAACGTTACGGCTTTACTAATGCGACGGAAGTCGCAATGGCCTGTGCAACGTTCGGTCTGGTGCTGGGCGGGCTGATTGGTGGCCCGGTGGCGCGTTATCTGGTGAAACACTCCACTACACCGAACGGTATTCCGGATGACCAGGAAGTCCCGACGGCGTTCGAAAAGCCAGATGTAGGGCGCATGATCACCTCGCTGGTGCTGATTGAAACTATCGCGCTAATTGCTATCTGCCTGACGGTGGGGAAAATTGTTGCGCAACTTTTGGCTGGCACTGCTTTTGAATTACCAACCTTCGTTTGTGTGCTGTTTGTAGGCGTGATTCTAAGCAACGGTCTGTCAATGATGGGCTTTTATCGCGTCTTTGAACGTGCGGTATCGGTGCTGGGTAACGTAAGTCTGTCGTTGTTCCTGGCGATGGCGCTGATGGGCCTGAAGCTGTGGGAGCTGGCTTCGCTGGCGCTGCCGATGCTGGCGATTCTGGTGGTACAGACCATCTTCATGGCGTTGTATGCCATCTTCGTCACCTGGCGCATGATGGGCAAAAACTACGATGCGGCGGTGCTGGCTGCGGGTCACTGTGGCTTTGGTCTTGGTGCAACACCAACGGCAATCGCCAACATGCAGGCGATTACTGAACGCTTTGGCCCTTCACATATGGCCTTCCTGGTGGTGCCGATGGTTGGTGCGTTCTTTATCGATATCGTTAACGCCCTGGTGATTAAGCTGTATTTGATGTTGCCGATTTTTGCGGGTTAACCGATGAAGCGGCGGTGTAAGCGCCGCTTCAACAAAGACAAATGCCTGATGAGCTTCGCTTATCAGGCCTACATATTGATTCACAATTTATTGAGTTCGTAAGTTTCTGTAGGCCGGATAAGGCGCTCACGCCGCATCCGGCAGGAAGGTAGATCAACCTGAAACGGCGGTCTTCTCACCGCCGCCTTTTACGCATTCGAGTAACGTTCAGTCTCTGGCATCCAGCGTTCTATCAGGGCTTTTGCCTGCTGTGGGTAACGTTCATGAATATGTCGCGCCAGGCGCTGAACTTCCGGGATCATCGCCTGATCGCGCAGTAAATCCGCCACTTTAAATTCGGCATTACCCGTCTGACGTGTGCCTAACAGTTCACCCGGTCCACGTATCTCCAAATCTTTCTGCGCAATCACAAAACCGTCGTTGCTGTCGCGCAGTACTTGCAAGCGGATTTGCGCCGTTTTGGAGAGCGGTGTTTTGTAGAGCAGGACACAGTGAGAAGCCACCGCGCCACGACCTACACGCCCGCGAAGCTGGTGTAACTGCGCCAGACCGAGACGCTCCGGGTTTTCGATAATCATCAGACTGGCGTTAGGCACATCAACGCCGACTTCAATAACAGTGGTGGCAACCAGCAGGTGTAGCTCACCTTGCTTAAACGATGCCATCACCGCCTGTTTCTCGGCTGGTTTCATCCGCCCGTGCACCAGACCGACATTCAACTCTGGTAGCGCCAGTTTCAACTCTTCCCACGTGGCTTCCGCCGCCTGCGCTTCCAGTAATTCCGATTCTTCAATCAACGTACAAACCCAGTACGCCTGACGGCCTTCCGTTATGCAGGCGTGGCGCACGCGGTCGATAATATCGTTACGGCGCGTATCAGGAATTGCCACTGTCGTCACTGGGGTACGTCCTGGCGGCAGTTCATCAATGACCGAGGTGTCGAGATCGGCATACGCGGTCATTGCCAGCGTGCGGGGGATCGGCGTGGCGGTCATGATCAACTGATGTGGATGGAAGCCCTGTTGCTGGCCTTTCTCCCACAATGCCAGACGCTGATGCACGCCAAAGCGATGCTGTTCGTCGATAATCACCAGCGCCAGGCCGTTAAACTGCACCTGTTCCTGGAAAATGGCATGAGTGCCAACAATCATCTGCACCTGACCGCTGGCGATGGCTTCTTGCTGAGCCAGTCGCGCTTTACCTTTCTGCTTACCGGCGAGCCAGCCCACTTCGATACCGAGCGGTTCAAACCAGTTGCGGAAGTTATTGGCGTGCTGCTCGGCAAGTAACTCGGTGGGTGCCATCAGCGCCACCTGTTTGCCGTGCGCAATCGCACGCAGCGCGGCGAGGGCGGCGACCAACGTTTTACCGGAACCTACATCGCCCTGTACCAGACGCATCATCGGCACATCCAGCGCCATATCGCGCTCGATCTCCGCCACTACGCGTGCCTGTGCGCCCGTTGGCTTGAACGGTAAGGCGGCGAGGAGTTTATTTTTCAGCGCGTCATTGGCGCTAAGCGGCTGGGCATGGAAACGTTGCGCTCCGGCGCGTAACGCCAGCATGCTAAGGTTGTGCGCCAGCAGTTCTTCCAGAATCAGACGACGTTGCGCCGGATGCTGCCCGGTTTCCAGATCGCTAAGTTGCAGCGTTGGCGGTGGGCGATGCAGAGTGCGCAACGCTTCCGGTAACGTCATCATTCCTTGTGACAGTTCCGGCGGCAGGAGTTCTTCAATGGCGCAGGTGTCGAGCAGATCCAGCGCCTGGTCGGTTAATTTACGCAGCGTCGCCTGCTTTACGCCTTCGGTGGTTGGGTAAACCGGCGTGAGCGTTTCCTGCAACTCTGGCGTACTGAGATCGCCCTGTACGCGGTATTCCGGGTGGATCATCTCCGCACCATATTTACCGCGCTTTGCTTCGCCATAGGCCAGCACGCGGCGGCCCGTCGCCAGGCTATTTTTCATCGCCGCGCTGAAATTGAAAAAGCGCATGGTGAGAATGCCGGAACCGTCGCTAATCTGGCAGGTCATCATTCGCCGACCGCCGAAGGAGATATTGCAGTTCAGCACTTCGCCTTCCACCGTGGCATAAACGCCCGGCAGTAGCTCACCGATGGGGTAGAGATGGGTGCGATCTTCGTAGCGCAGGGGAAGGTGTAAGAGTAAATCCTGCACGGTATGCAGATTGATTTTCGCCAGCTTGTTACTTTGCGCTGCACCAACGCCCGTTAGGGAACTGAGCGGGACAGCATCTAACAGGCGACCTTTCATGGCGCTTACCCTACGGCCTGCATCGTGGCCCACCAGTCGGCATCGGCTTCAATTTCGCCTTGCTGATTGACGTGGGGGTAAGGCAGGCCTTTGCGTTTTGCGACTTTCGCCAGCACCGGATAGCCGCCTTCAAACAACAAACGTTGTTGCTCTGCTTCCGGCAACATACTGTTTTCACGCAGGTACATGCCTGCGTTTTGCCGCTGGCGCTGGGCTTCGTAAAGAATGAGGGCTGAGGCAACGGAAACATTCAGCGACTGCACCATGCCGATCATCGGAATGATGATGTCCTGATCCGCCAGGGCTAATGCTTCCTGAGTGATGCCCGTTTTCTCCTGACCCATCAAAATACAGGTCGGGCGAGTGTAATCAATTTCGCGGAAATCGACAGCGTTATCAGAAAGATGGGTTGCCAGAATCTGCATGCCCTGGCCTTTCAGATGGGCGACGGCATCGCCAATGGTGCGGTGCGTTTTCACCTGTACCCAACTGTTGCTGCCAGCCGCAGCCGAAGCCATAGTGCGCATCCGGCTGCCAGGCCAGACGGCGTGGACTTCATGTACGCCAACGGCATCTGCAGTACGAATAATCGCAGAAACGTTATGGGGTTTGTGGACCTGCTCCATGCAGACGGTCAGATCAGGCTGCCGCCTGGCGAGCATTTCGCAGATACGTGCATAACGTGTTGGGTTCATAAAACATTAATTTCGGTTTCGGGTGACTTTAATCACGTCTGGCATCACGCGGATTTTGCGCATGATATTCGCCAGATGCACACGGTCACGGGCGGTCAGACGAATAAAGGCGCTGTAGACGCGACCATCCTTTTCTTCTGTATTCAAACTTTGAATATTGGAGTTGGTCGTATTGATCGCTGCCGTCAGGTTTGCCAGCGCGCCCTGATGATTGAACATCTCCACCTTGATTTCGGTGATGAACTCTTGCGCCGTCTCTTTATCCCATTCCACAGCCATAAATTTCTCTGGCTCTTTCTGGTAGCCACGGATGTTACGACAGGATTCATGGTGGATCACCAGACCTTTACCGGGGCTGACGTGAGCGATAATTGGATCGCCAGGAATAGGGCGGCAGCATTTCGCAAAGGTGATCAGTACGCCATCGGCACCTTTAATTGGCAGATGTCCGTGACTTTGGGTCGCCGGTGGAATGGAAGCGTCCCCATGTTGCAGATTCTTCGCGACCACCACGCTCATCGCGTTGCCAAGGCCGATTTCAGCCAGCAGATCGTCAAGCGTTGCCAGCTTCATGCGGTCCAGTTCACGCTGAATATTTTCCTGCGGGATTTCATTCAGCTTACGGCTGCCACCCAACGCATGGTTGAGCAGGCGACGGCCCAGGCTTACAGAATCATCACGCTTGAGGTTTTTCAGCAACTGACGAATTTTGGCGCGCGCTTTCGAGCTGACGACAAAATTCAGCCATGCGGCATTCGGGCGAGCGCCCGGTGCGGTAATGATTTCAACGGTTTGACCGCTGGTAAGCGGCTGCGACAGCGGGTAAGGCTGACGATCGACGCGCGCGCCCACGCAGGCATGGCCGATATCGGTATGCACCGCATAAGCGAAGTCGACGGGCGTTGCACCGGCAGGCAGCTCGACAATGCGCCCTTCCGGTGTGAAAACGTAAATCTCATCCGGGAAGAGATCGGATTTAACGCTCTCGATAAATTCGAACGAGCTACCGGCGCTCTGTTGCAGCTCCAGCAGGCTTTGCATCCAGCGCTGAGCGCGGATTTGCGCGGTAGTACTGGTTTCGCCGTGCTCTTTATAAGCCCAGTGCGCGGCAACACCCATCTCCGCCATCTGATCCATATCTTCGGTGCGGATCTGGACCTCAACCGGCACGCCGTGCGGGCCGATCATCGAGGTGTGCAAAGATTGATAGCCGTTCGCTTTGGGAATGGCGATATAGTCTTTCACGCGACCCGGACGCGGCTTGTACAGGCTGTGCATCTGGCCGAGCACGCGATAACAGGTGTCGGAATCATTGACGATCACGCGGAAGGCGTAGATGTCCATGATCGAGTGAAAACGCTGCTCTTTGAGCACCATTTTGCAGTAGATCGAATAAAGATGCTTTTCGCGACCACTGACGCGGCACGGTATTCCCGCTTCCTGCAAACGCCCTTCGATTTCCGAGAGGATTTTTTGGATCATCTCTTTACGGTTGCCGCGCGCGGCTTTCACCACTTCTTTGATTACGCGATAACGGTTGGGATACAGCGCCTCAAAACCCAGCTCTTCGAGTTCGGTTTTAATGTGGTGGATACCTAAACGGTGCGCCAGCGGGCTGTAGATTTCGAGAGTTTCACGGGCGATGCGGCGACGTTTGTCCGGGCGAAGTGAGCCCAGCGTGCGCATGTTGTGGGTACGGTCTGCGAGTTTGATGAGAATGACGCGGATATCCTGCACCATCGCCATAATCATCTTGCGAAAGTTTTCGGCCTGCGCCTCTTTCTTATCGCGGAACTTGAGCTTATCAAGCTTTGATACCCCCTCTACCAGTTCGGCGACGCTTTTACCAAAAAGCTGTTCCATGTCCTGGTAGGTGGCGGGAGTATCTTCAATCACGTCATGCAGCAGCGCTGCCATTAGCGTTTCATAGTCGAGTTTCATCTCGGCCAGAATGCAGGCAACCGCTACCGGGTGCGTGATATAGGGTTCACCACTTGAACGTGTTTGCCCCTCGTGAGCATCACGTGCAACGAGATACGCCTGCCGCAGACGTTTGATTTGGTCTTCCGGCAGGTAGTTTTGAATCAGTTGATTCAGGCTTTCAAACAGATACAAGGGCGACCCGCTTTGTGATTAACGACGACCTTCAGCAATAGCGGTAACGGCTTGTAATTCAGCGGCTTCCTGCTCTTGCTGTTCCTGGCGTTCGCGCACGTCGAGGATCTGGTTGTTGATCAGACCTTCTTCGATTTCGCGCAACGCGATTACTGTGGTTTTATCGTTTTCCTCCGGTACCAGCGGATCCTTTCCGCCTACCTGCATCTGACGAGCGCGACGCGCGGCGACCAGTACCAGGTCAAAACGGTTACCAATTTTCTCTACAGCGTCCTGAACAGTTACGCGTGCCATACTTAAAAAGCTCCACAGGTGAAGAAATGACTGGGCATGATACTGAAAGAAGGTTCAGTCTGCCAACAATTTGCTGATTAAAGCGTCATGACGCTGCTTTTGGCGGCTCATGCGCAAGCGTTCGGCGCGAATGATAGTCTTTAGATCACCCAGAGCGGTGTCGAAATCATCATTCACTATTAAATAATCATATTCGGCGTAATGGCTCATTTCTGCAACTGCTTGCGCCATACGCTTTGCAATGACCTCTTCGCTGTCCTGACCTCGACCCCGTAAACGGCGGTCTAACTCAATTTTTGACGGCGGTAGAATAAAGATACTCCGCGCATGCGGCATTTTCTGGCGAATTTGCTGTGCGCCCTGCCAGTCAATATCCAGAAAAACATCCACGCCGCTCGCCAGTACTTGCTCAATGGCCTCGCGTGAAGTGCCATAGTAATTACCGAACACTTCCGCGTGCTCAAGGAATGCATCTCTGCTAATCATCTCTTTAAATTCATCATGATTAACAAAGAAGTAGTGTTCGCCATGTACTTCACCCGGACGCGGTGCGCGCGTGGTGTGTGAAACAGAAACCTGAGTGTCGTACAACGGTTGGGTTTTTAATAAAGCCTGAATCAGGCTGGATTTACCCGCGCCACTGGGGGCAGAAACAATATAAAGCGTGCCTTGAGCCATGAGTATCTTTCGTATGTGATTAAGCGAAATAAAGCCTACATACGGGCTTATTATACACGGCGCGGTCATGTGACGTAGCCCTTGCTCACACTTTTTGCGCAAAGTTGTTGCGTTTTGCGTACCTGTTTCCGCAATTCCCGGTCATTTACTGCAACAAAGACGATTCTCTGGAAGCGTCATCTCACACTTTATTTTTGCCTCTCGGTTTTGCATTCATCTCGTTGTATATCTGCCCGCCTGACTACAGCGGAGGTGACGATGAAAGTATGGATTGCAGTGTTAATGAGTATTTTGTGCTGGCAATCATCAGCGAAGGCGGTCTGCCCGGCCTGGTCTCCAGCCAGAGCGCATGAAGAAATCTCCCGCCTACAACAGCAAGTAAAACAGTGGGACGATGATTACTGGAAAAAAGGGAAAAGTGACGTGGAGGATGGGGTTTACGATCAGTTAAGCGCCCGCCTTGCACAGTGGCAACGCTGTTTTGGCGAAGAGACAACGGGTGACGCTATGCCGCCGCCGTTGAGTGGCACGGTTATCCATCCGGTTGCGCATACGGGGGTACGTAAGTTAGCGGATAAAAATGCGTTACGTCTGTGGATGCATGAGCACAGCGATCTTTGGGTGCAGCCAAAAGTTGATGGCGTTGCGGTAACACTGGTCTACCGTGATGGAAAACTGATTAAAGCGATCAGTCGTGGCAATGGGCTTAAAGGTGAGGACTGGACGCAGAAAATACGCTTGATTCCTTCTGTTCCGCAATCTGTTAGCGGAGCTTTGGCCAACAGCACCCTGCAGGGTGAGATATTTCTCCAGCGTGATGGGCATATCCAACAACAAATGGGAGGAATGAATGCCCGTTCAAAGGTCGCTGGCATTTTGATGCGTCAGGACAATAGCGACACGCTGCATTCACTGGGCGTGTTTATCTGGGCGTGGCCGGATGGACCACAGTTGATGGCCGAGCGATTACAGCAGCTTGCTACTGCGGGCTTTACTTTGACGCAGAAGTATACCCTTGCGGTGAAAAGCGCAGAAGAGGTTGAGCGAGCTCGTAATGAGTGGTGGAAAGCGAAATTGCCCTTCGTCACCGATGGCGTGGTGGTGCGAGCGGCTAAGGAACCCGAATCCCGTCATTGGCTACCGGGTCAGGCGGACTGGCTGATAGCGTGGAAATATCAGCCTGTGGCCCAGGTTACTGAAGTAAACGCGATACAGTTTGCTGTCGGTAAGAGCGGAAAAATCTCGGTGGTGGCGTCACTCGCGCCTGTCATGCTGGATGATAAAAAAGTCCAGCGGGTGAACATTGGTTCCGTCAGACGTTGGCAGGAGTGGGACATTGCACCTGGCGATCAAATCCTTGTGAGTCTTGCCGGTCAGGGTATTCCACGCATTGATGAAGTGGTCTGGCGCGGAGCAGAACGCACAAAACCGACGCCGCCAGAAAACCGTTTTAACGCGTTGACATGCTACTTCGCTTCTGATGTTTGTCAGGAACAATTCATATCGCGATTAGTTTGGCTGGGATCAAAACAGGTTTTGGGGCTGGAGGGCATCGGTGAATCTGGCTGGCGCTCGCTACATCAGACGCATCGCTTTGAGCATATTTTTTCCTGGCTTTCATTAACGCCAGAGCAATTGCAGCACACGCCGGGGATCGCGAAGAGTAAAGGTGAGCAGTTGTGGCATCAGTTTAACCTGGCACGTCAGCAGCCTTTTACTCGCTGGGTGATGGCAATGGGAATACCGTTAACCCAAACGGCGCTTAATGCCAACGACTTCAGCTCCTGGGCGCAACTTTTGCAGAGAAGCGAACAGTATTGGCAGCAACTACCGGGGACAGGGCTGCGTCGCGCAAGTCAGGTTATGGAATGGAAGAATAATGCGCAAATCAAGATGCTGGGCAACTGGCTGGCTGCCCAGCAGATCACAGGTTTTGTGCCTTAGTGACCTTCGTGGCTGTAATAAAAAACCGGTAATCCCAGTTTAAGACGCAGCGCCAGCAAGCGAGCGAAAAAGCCGAATACCAGGGTGGAAATAATCACCACATCATGGTTGGAAACATAGTGTTGCAGCGCGATATACAGCACGGCGGAAGCAAAGGAAACCCCGGCGTACAGCTCTTTCTGGAATACCAGAGGGATGCGTTTACAGAACATATCGCGCAAAACGCCGCCAAACACGCCAGTCGTCACAGCCGCGACAACGGCAATGATCGGGCCGTGTCCCATATCCAGCGCGACCTGTGCGCCAATGATAGAAAAAACCACCAGTCCGAGTGCATCGAGGACCAGAAAGACTTTACGCAGGTAAGGCATCACGGGAGCAACGATGGTGGTGAACACGGCGGCGGTGGCGACGATAATCACATACTCCGGGTGTTTGACCCAGCCAAGCGGATAGTGGCCCAGCAGAATATCACGTACTGATCCTCCGCCAATTGCGGTGGCGGTAGCAATGATAATTACGCCAAATGTATCCATGCGCCGCCGTCCGGCCGCCAGCGCCCCTGTCATGGCTTCGGCAGTAATGCCAACCAAATACAAAATGTGTAACAGCATGGTTCTCTCCCTAAAAATCTGCCTGGCAGGGTAGCGATTTGTGTGCAATGTCACGATTGAGATTTTTTAAGGAGAGAATGGATTGATAATTTGTAGTTATGTGAAATTGCTATTTTCTGTAGTAAGAATGCATTTTTCTGATTTTGTGATAAGTAAAATGCATTAGAAAAAGTATGGAGTAAATAAATATGAGGACGAAACTATATGCGTAGCGCCGCTGTAATTAACAACGGCCTACGGAGATATGTCGCTTACTCGATGTTCTGAATCTGCTCGCGCATCTGCTCGATCAACACTTTCAGCTCGATGGCGGAGTTTGTCACTTCG
This sequence comes from Escherichia sp. E4930, assembly GCF_005845405.1. Classification (NCBI taxonomy): domain Bacteria; kingdom Pseudomonadati; phylum Pseudomonadota; class Gammaproteobacteria; order Enterobacterales; family Enterobacteriaceae; genus Escherichia; species Escherichia sp. E4930. Next base: position 107,188 of record NZ_VCDZ01000009.1, read on the forward strand.
GCATTGATAGATTTCGACGCAAGAGTGTTCGACTCGCGGTTGAACTCCTGCATCATAAAGTCCAGACGACGGCCAACCGCTTCTTTTTTCTTCAGAATGTTGTACGTTTCTTTAACATGCGCTTCGAGGCGGTCCAGCTCTTCGGCAACGTCAATTCGTTGTGCCAGCAGAACCAACTCCTGCTCCAGACGGTTATTTTCCAGCTGTACCTGGGCATCTTCCAGCTTTGCGACCAGACGCTCGCGCTGCCATTGCAGGATTTCCGGCATATGGGCGCGGACTTTGACCACTTCGGCGGTGACGCCTTCCAGACGCTGCTCGATCAATGCTTTCAGCGCCTGACCTTCGGTTTCACGCGCGATGATAAAGTCGTCCAGGGTGCCATCCAACGCCGCAAGAATTTCAGCAGCAATGGCGTCGAGATCCTGCTCCTGGGCTGCCATCACGCCTGGCCAGCGCAGAATATCAACCGGGTTGATTTCCCCTTCGTCGCTCTGCATTTTTACCCAGTTCGCGGCAGTTACCAGCTGTTTAGCCAGTTTTTCGTTGAGGATCAGCTCACCTTGCGCGCTGACATCGGGTTCATAGCGCAGGGTACATTCCACTTTACCGCGCGTCAGGCGAGAACGAATACGCTCGCGAACGACAGGTTCAAGGCTACGGAACTGCTCCGGCAGACGAAAGTAAGTTTCCAGATAACGCTGGTTTACCGAGCGCATTTCCCAGGTTGCGCTCCCCCATTCACCCTTGATTTCACGCCGGGCGTAGGCGGTCATACTGCGGATCATAGACGTTCCTGTTTATAAAAGGAGAGGTGGAAGGATTATAGCCATCGATGCCTTGTCAGGATAGGAATAACCGCCGGAAGTCCGTATAATGCGCAGCCACATTTGTTTCAAGCCGGAGATTTCAATATGCGTCCAGCAGGCCGTAGCAATAATCAGGTGCGTCCCGTTACCCTGACTCGTAACTATACAAAACATGCAGAAGGCTCGGTGCTGGTCGAATTTGGCGATACCAAAGTGTTGTGTACCGCCTCTATTGAAGAAGGCGTGCCGCGCTTCCTGAAAGGTCAGGGCCAGGGCTGGATCACCGCAGAATACGGTATGCTGCCGCGTTCTACTCATACCCGTAATGCCCGTGAAGCGGCGAAAGGTAAGCAGGGCGGCCGCACGATGGAAATCCAGCGTCTGATCGCTCGTGCATTGCGCGCCGCAGTAGATTTGAAAGCCCTCGGTGAGTTTACTATTACGCTGGATTGCGACGTACTTCAGGCCGATGGCGGCACCCGCACTGCTTCTATCACCGGTGCTTGTGTTGCACTAGCCGATGCCCTGAATAAACTGGTTGAAAATGGCAAGCTGAAAACCAATCCAATGAAAGGGATGGTAGCCGCGGTTTCTGTCGGTATTGTTAACGGCGAAGCGATTTGCGATCTGGAATACGTTGAAGACTCAGCGGCTGAAACGGACATGAACGTGGTGATGACCGAAGACGGGCGCATCATTGAAGTGCAGGGGACGGCAGAAGGCGAGCCGTTCACCCATGAAGAGCTACTCACCTTGTTGGCGCTTGCCCGAGGGGGAATCGAATCCATTGTAGCGACGCAGAAGGCGGCGCTGGCAAACTGATTTTTAAGGCGACTGATGAGTCGCCTTTTTTTTGTCTGTAGAAAAGTAAGATGAGGAGCGAAGGCATGAAACCATATCAGCGCCAGTTTATTGAATTTGCGCTTAGCAAGCAGGTGTTAAAGTTTGGCGAGTTTACGCTGAAATCCGGGCGTAAAAGCCCTATTTCTTCAACGCCGGGCTGTTTAATACCGGGCGCGACCTGGCACTGTTAGGCCGTTTTTACGCTGAAGCATTGGTGGATTCCAGCATTGAGTTCGATCTGCTGTTTGGCCCTGCTTACAAAGGGATCCCGATTGCCACCACAACCGCCGTGGCGCTGGCGGAGCATCATGACCTGGACCTGCCGTACTGCTTTAACCGCAAAGAAGCAAAAGATCACGGTGAAGGCGGCAATCTGGTTGGTAGCGCGTTACAAGGCCGTGTGATGCTGGTGGATGATGTGATCACCGCCGGGACGGCGATTCGCGAGTCGATGGAAATTATTCAGGCCAATGGCGCGACGCTTGCTGGCGTGCTGATTTCGCTCGATCGTCAGGAACGGGGTCGCGGCGAAATTTCGGCGATTCAGGAAGTTGAGCGTGATTACAACTGCAAGGTGATCTCTATCATCACCCTGAAAGACTTGATTGCCTATCTGGAAGAGAAACCAGAAATGGCGGAACATCTGGCGGCGGTTAAGGCCTATCGCGAAGAGTTTGGCGTTTAAAAATATGCGCTGCGCAGGGTTTTTGCTGTGCGCAGCGTGATGCGCTTTAAGATATCGTGTTAATCTGCTTTCGCCAGCAGTGGCGATAGCGTTTCCGGCCTTTTGTGCCGGGAGGGTCGGCGAGTCGCCGACTTAACGCCAGTAGTTTGTCCATATACCCAAAGCCGCTTCATTGTACTTAAGTACGCTTCGCGTACGTCGCGCTGACGCGCTCAGTACAGTTACGCGCCTTCGGGATGGTTTGATGGTATTGCCGCTGTTGGTGCCTCTTTTGGCCGCCGTGATGTGGAGAGTGGAATGGATGCTACCCGGATAACCCTTCTGGCGCTCGATTTGTTCGGCTCGCCGGGCTGGAGTGCCGATAAAGAAATACAGCGGCTGTATGCGCTCAGTAATCATGTCGGACGCCATTACCGACGCATTATTCTTTCTAAGTGCCACGGTGGTCAGCGGATGGTGCTAGCCCCTGATTACTTGCTCAAAACCGTACAGCGCAACATTCTTAAGAACGTACTTTCACGATTTCCGCTTTCCCCTTTTGCTACCGCCTACCGGCCAGGTTGCCCAATCGTCAGCAACGCGCAGCCACACTGCCAACAGCCGCAGATCCTGAAACTCGATATCGAAAACTTTTTCGATAGCATTAGCTGGTTACAGGTCTGGCGTGTATTTCGCCAGGCCCAGTTGCCACGTAATGTGGTAACCATGCTGACTTGGCTTTGTTGTTATAACGACGCGTTACCGCAGGGGGCACCAACTTCGCCAGCCATTTCCAATCTTGTGATGCGCTGTTTTGATGAGCGCATAGGGGAATGGTGTCAGACTCGGGGAATTACCTACACCCGCTACTGCGATGACATGACCTTTTCCGGTCACTTCAATGCCCGCCAGGTTAAAAATAAAGTGTGCGGATTGTTAGCGGAACTGGGCCTGAGCCTCAATCAACGCAAAAGCTGCCTGATAGGTGCCTGTAAGCGCCAGCAGGTAACCGGGATTGTTGTTAATCACAAACCACAGCTTGCCCGTGAAGCTCGCCGGGCGCTGCGTCAGGAGGTGCATTTGTGCCAAAAATATGGCGTTATTTCGCATCTTAGTCATCGTGGTGAACTTGATCCTTCAGGCGATCTCCACGCACAGGCAACGGCGTATCTGTATGCTTTGCAGGGAAGAATAAACTGGTTATTGCAAATCAACCCTGAGGATGAGGCCTTTAAACAGGCGAGGGAAAGTGTAAAGCGAATGCTGGTGGCATGGTAAGAAAAGCGTCAGGCAGACGTTTCTGCCTGAACGTTTAGGGGAGAATTACTGCAACTGCGCAGCAATCAGTGGCCAGCGGGCGTCAAAATCATCCGTCGGGCGGTATTTAAACTCGCTGCGGACAAAGCGTGACAGCATACCTTCACAAAATGCCAGCAACTGGCTTGCCAGCAGCGTTTCATCGGTGGTGTAACCTTCACCCTCACGCATTCTCTTTTCACGCAATACCTGACGCAACTGCGCTTCAATACGCTCGAACAGTTGGTTGATGCGCCCTTGCAGGCGGTCTTGTTCAAACATCAGCGCATGCCCGGTAAGGATGCGGGTCAGGCCAGGATTACGCTCACCAAAACCGAGGAGCAACAACACAATCAGACGCAGGCGCGTTGTGGTGTCCTTCTCATCTTTCAGAATCAGATTGATGCGAGTAATCAGGCTATCTTCGATAAACTCAATCAGGCTATCGAACATGCGGGTTTTACTGGGGAAGTGGCGATACAGAGCCGCTTCGGAAACGCCGACAGAGGCGGCCAGTTTCGCTGTCGTGATACGTTGGCTTCCATCGCTGGATTCCAGCATCAGCGCCAGAGACTGAAGTATTTCTTCGCGACGGTTCCTTTTCGCAGTTTGTTTTTCTGCCATGTTACAAAATACCCCTGAAAATAAGCACTTGCCAGGCGGCACCCACGCTATGACCGCAAACGAAATGTTTGCGGCTATGTTATGACGTTATTTGGATGCGTATGTGTTACTGACGACCAGAGTGACCAAAGCCGCCTTCACCGCGGTCGGTGGCGTCGAAATCTTCCACCAGATTAAATTCAGCCTGTACTACCGGAACAAAAATCATCTGGGCGATGCGTTCGCCAGGTTGAATGGTGAAGCTGTCCTGACCACGGTTCCACACGGAGATCATCAACTGACCCTGATAGTCAGAATCGATCAATCCCACCAGGTTACCGAGCACGATGCCGTGCTTATGGCCCAGCCCGGAGCGCGGCAGCATCATCGCCGCCAGTGAAGGGTCGGCAATATGAATCGCCAACCCGGTCGGTACCAGGGTGGTGTCGCCCGGCGCCAGTTCTACGGCGTCGTCGAGACAGGCGCGCAGGTCAAGTCCGGCAGAACCAGAAGTGGCATAAGTCGGGAGCGGAAATTCCTTCCCAACGCGCGGGTCCAGAATCTTAACGTCGATTTTTTTCATCATAACGGGTCACGATCTCGTCGAGTAATAATTGGCCAAGGAGCTCTTTGCGCTCAAGCGGTAAGACTTTATCTCCGTCTTGCCAGAAAAGGTGTAATGCATTGCTGTCGCTGTTAAATCCTTGAGTTGGCCGGGAAACATCGTTCGCGCAGATCAGATCAAGGTTTTTACGAATACGTTTTTGCCGGGCGTATTCTTCCACATTATTTGTTTCGGCCGCAAATCCAACAACATAAGGCCTTTGGTCTTTTAGTGCGGCAACTCCGGCGACGATATCAGGGTTTTTGACCATTTTTATTGTTAATTCATCCCCCTGAGTCGCCTGCTTTTTGATTTTTTCACTGGCGACAGTGGCTGCGCGATAATCAGCCACGGCGGCGCAACCGATAAAAATATTTTGCTGCTGTACAGAGGCCTTCACAGCGGCTTCCATCTCCAGTGCGGTCATCACATCAACACGTTTAACAAACGGCGGTGTCGGTAGCGAAACCGGTCCGGAAACCAGTGTAACGTTCGCTCCGCGACGGGCAGCGGCAGCGGCGATAGCAAAGCCCATCTTGCCGGAGCTGTGATTAGAGATATAACGCACGGGATCGAGCGGTTCACGCGTCGGGCCGGCGGTAATCATAATATTCAGATGTTTCAGGTCGTTGACGGGCGAAAAATGCGCTACCGCCATATCCACAATGGTTAATGGATCGAGCATTCGCCCAGGGCCGATATCACCACAGGCCTGACTGCCGCTATCTGGCCCCCAGATCAGCAAACCACGTGAGGCAAGTACCTCTAAATTATGTTGGGTAGCCGCAGCACGATACATCTGCTGGTTCATGGCTGGCAGTACGGCAACAGGCGCAGGCGTGGCCAGGCAAATCGTTGATACCAGATCATTCGCCATCCCGGCAGCTACGCGGGCAATCAAATCAGCGGTGGCTGGGGCGAGAATCACTAAATCAGCCCATTTACCCAGCTCAATATGACCCATAGCCGCCTCGGCTGCTGGATCCAGCAGACTATCGGAAACGGGATAACCCGAAACCGCCTGCAAGCTAAGTGGGGTGATAAAGGCTTTTGCCGCTTCGGTCATGGCTACGCGGACGTCTGCTCCGCGATCGCGCAAACGACGCACCAGCTCAGGGGTTTTATAGGCAGCAATACCGCCGCTGACGCCGAGAACGATTTTTTTACCGGCCAGGCTCATGATGATTTTTCCTGTAGGGGGACACCAGAAGTTGGCGATTTTATCACAATACTTTTGTTGTCGTGCTTTCACCTGAGAATCACTTTGCGAGGCGCTTTCCAGGATTGAAAACTGGCCGTCGATTTAACCAAACGACTATGACAGGATGCGCCCTCCACAAAGGAGGTGAAGGTGAAAAACAAGGTAGAATTGTTGATGCCGCGCGAAAAAATGCTGAAGTTGGGCATTGGCGCGTTAACGGATGTTGAACTGCTGGCGTTATTTCTGCGTACGGGGACGCGCGGTAAGGATGTGTTAACCCTGGCGAAAGAGATGCTGGAGAATTTTGGGTCGCTTTACGGCTTGTTATCCTCTGAATATGAACAATTTAGTGGCGTTCATGGAATTGGTGTGGCGAAATTCGCCCAGTTAAAGGGAGTTGCGGAACTGGCGCGGCGTTACTACAACGTGCGGATGCGCGAAGAAAGCCCGTTGCTCAGCCCAGAGATGACGAGGGAGTTTTTACAAAGCCAACTTACGGGAGAGGAACGAGAGATCTTTATGGTGATCTTTCTCGATTCCCAACACCGGGTCCTTACTCACAGCCGACTCTTTTCCGGCACGTTAAATCATGTGGAAGTCCATCCACGAGAAATTATTCGTGAAGCGATAAAAATAAACGCCTCGGCGCTGATCCTTGCCCATAATCACCCTTCTGGTTGTGCTGAACCCAGTAAAGCGGATAAACTCATTACCGAACGGATAATAAAAAGTTGTCAGTTCATGGATTTACGCGTGCTCGACCATATCGTGATTGGGCGTGGAGAATATGTTTCTTTTGCCGAACGCGGCTGGATTTAATCCGCTATGCGCGATCCCTCGGGATCTTTGTCTGTTCGGGACTTGAGCACATCGCCGAGTCAGCGTATACTACGCCACCTTTGAGAATCTCGGGTTTGGCATTTGGGCCTGGCAATCGAGAGTTCACATAGAACTGCGATGACCGGGCTGTAAAGCCTGACGAGGCGCCAATACCCCATACGAAGCTCGAGCTAATTTGATTTTTGGAGAATAGACATGTCCCGAGTCTGCCAAGTTACTGGCAAGCGTCCGGTGACCGGTAACAACCGTTCCCACGCACTGAACGCGACTAAACGCCGTTTCCTGCCGAACCTGCACTCTCACCGTTTCTGGGTTGAGAGCGAGAAGCGTTTTGTCACCCTGCGCGTATCTGCTAAAGGTATGCGTGTAATCGATAAAAAAGGCATTGATACAGTTCTGGCTGAACTGCGTGCCCGTGGCGAAAAGTACTAAGTACTTAGAGGAAATAAATCATGGCTAAAGGTATTCGTGAGAAAATCAAGCTGGTTTCTTCTGCTGGTACTGGTCACTTCTATACCACTACGAAGAACAAACGTACTAAGCCGGAAAAACTGGAACTGAAAAAGTTCGATCCAGTTGTTCGCCAGCACGTGATCTACAAAGAAGCGAAAATCAAATAATTTTCGCTTTGATGTAACGAAAAACCTCGCTACGGCGGGGTTTTTTGTTATCTGCCTGCCCCCATATTGACTGCATCTGTTCATTCCTGGAGATGCTATGCCTGAATTACCCGAAGTTGAAACCAGCCGTCGCGGCATAGAACCGCATCTCGTTGGTGCAACCATTCTTCATGTGGTGGTGCGCAACGGACGCTTGCGCTGGCCGGTTTCGGAAGAAATCTACCGTTTAAGCGATCAACCAGTGCTAAGTGTACAGCGCCGTGCTAAATATCTGCTGCTGGAGCTGCCTGAGGGCTGGATTATCATTCATCTGGGGATGTCTGGCAGCCTGCGCATCCTTCCAGAAGAACTTCCCCCCGAAAAGCATGACCATGTTGATTTGGTGATGAGCAACGGCAAAGTGCTGCGCTACACCGATCCGCGTCGCTTTGGTGCCTGGCTGTGGACCAAAGAGCTGGAAGGGCACAACGTGCTGGCCCATCTTGGACCGGAGCCGCTTAGCGACGATTTCAACGGTGAGTACCTGCATCAGAAGTGCGTGAAGAAAAAAACGGCGATTAAACCGTGGCTGATGGATAACAAGCTGGTGGTAGGCGTAGGGAATATCTACGCCAGCGAATCTCTGTTTGCGGCGGGGATCCATCCGGATCGGCTGGCATCGTCTCTCTCGTTAGCAGAATGTGAACTGTTGGCACGAGTGATTAAAGCGGTGTTGCTGCGTTCAATTGAGCAGGGCGGTACAACGCTGAAAGATTTTCTGCAAAGCGACGGTAAACCGGGCTATTTCGCGCAGGAATTGCAGGTTTACGGGCGAAAAGGTGAGCCGTGTCGGGTGTGCGGTACGCCGATTGTGGCGACTAAACATGCGCAGCGGGCAACGTTTTATTGTCGGCAGTGCCAGAAATAATTGATGCTTGCCGGATGGCATACCATCCGGCATAAACGCTACGCTAACTTCGCCATCAGCGCCTGATGGACATTCTCCGGCAGGAAATGGGTGACATCGCCCTGATGGCGCGCCACTTCTTTAACCAGCGATGAAGAGATAAACGACCACTCTTTCGACGGCATCAGAAACACACTTTCCAGTTCCGGCATTAAGTGGCGATTCATATGCGCCAGCTGCATTTCATATTCAAAATCTGCCACCGCACGCAGACCACGAATCAGCACAGTGGCGTGTTGATTGCGGGCGAAGTTTGCCATCAAATCGCTAAATCCGACCACTTCAACGTTTCCCAGATGCGCAGTTGCCTGTTGTGCCAGTGCCACACGTTCTTCCAGAGTAAACATCGGTTTTTTACTGGGGCTGGTGGCAATCGCCAGAATAACGTGATCGAACATCTGCGTGGCGCGCGTCACGATATCGATATGACCATTGGTAATGGGATCGAAAGTACCCGGATAAATCGCCCGTTTTTGCATAACAACCTCAATGCGTTTTCGGTGGCAGGTAAGGTTCCAGCAGTTGAAGCAGACGCTGTAGCGCGCCCTGGTTTTGATACAGCACTTCAACGGCATGACGGCCATAGAAACTACGGTAATCGGCGTCGGTGAGTAAAGAGGAAACCTCTTTCGCCAGCGTAGTGGCATCGGTGACGGTAATCAGCCCGCTTGCCTGCTCCAGCCGCGCGCAAATGTCTTTAAAGTTAAAGGTATGCGGCCCCATCAACACCGGGATAGCGTGTGCGGCGGCCTCCAGCGGATTATGCCCACCGCGTTCAACCAGTGAACCGCCAACAAACGCGAGATCGGCAATACCGTACAGCAACATCAGCTCGCCCATCGTATCGCCAACCACCACTTGTGTACTGGCGGAAGGGACCTCTCCGGAAGAGCGTGTGATATAGCTTAGTCCAGCCTGGCGGACAAGGTTAATCGCATCCGGGAAGCGTTCCGGATGACGGGGTACCAGGATGAGCAATAAATTCGGGAACTGTTGTAACAGCGCCTGATGGGCGGCAATCACTACGCTCTCTTCGCCATCATGAGTACTGGTTGCAATCCATACCGGACGATGCGGCGCCCACTGGCGGCGCAGTGTTACTGCTTTAGCGGCCAACTGTGGCGTCACTGAAATATCGAATTTCAGGCTACCGGTGACGGTGACCTGATTATTTTTTGCACCTAGCGTCACAAAGCGCGCAGCATCTTCTTCATTTTGCGCAGCAATCAGCGTAATACGGCGGAGCAAGCGACGAACAAATTTACCCAGTTTGGCGTAACCTGCGGCAGAGCGTGCAGAGAGTCGCGCATTAGCGATAACCAGTGGAATTTTACGTTTATGTAGCGCCGCAATCAGGTTAGGCCATAGTTCGGTTTCCATAATCAACACCAGTTTTGGGTCGACTTTATTCAGGAAACGGTTGAGCGCATCGGGCAGATCGTAAGGCAGATAGACGTGCTGAACATCTTTTCCAAAAGCCGATTGTACGCGCTCCGAACCAGTCGGCGTCATAGTCGTGACTGTGATTGGTAAATCAGGATAGCGATGACGCAGCGCGCGCACCAACGGGATTGCCGCCAGGGTTTCACCGACGGAGACGGAGTGCAGCATAATGCCGCCTGGTGTTAGCGGATGGCGGTAAAAACCGTAACGTTCACCCCAGCGTTTTCGATAGGCCGGAGCCTTACGTCCGCGCACCCAGAGCCGTATCCAGATTAGCGGCTGAATAAGGTAGAGAAGGGCGGTGTAAAGCAATTCGAGCATAATAAATAGCTGACTTATGGATGTGCTGGGGATTCTATGTATTTAACGGTGGCTTTACCATTACTTTTCCCGTTTTTGACTTAAATAGCTTCAGTTTGGTCTGATCTGCCGCTACATCTTCATTTTTTTTGTATTTTTATGCGAATCATTGAAACTCGGCCCCATTTTCAACTCTACATTGGCCGTACCGACATTATCGACATGCTATTTATTATCTATTTGATTTATATGATTAAAACATATTTTGTGTATAAAAATCATTCGGGTCGGATTGCTGCGAAAGAAATGATACACTAGCACGTCAAGTAAGTGCGTTATCAGTATTCAGGTAGCTGTTGAGCCTGGGGCGGTAGCGTGCTTTTTTCTGCTTAACTTAACCAGACAATCACACAAAAGAGTCGCTAGTGGAAAAGCCATTTCGAAAAATCCTGGTCATAAAGATGCGATATCATGGAGATATGTTATTAACTACTCCTGTCATCAGTACGCTCAAGCAGAATTATCCTGATGCAAAAATCGATATGCTGCTTTATCAGGATACCATCCCTATTTTGTCTGAAAACCCGGAAATTAATGCGCTCTACGGGATAAGCAATAAAGGTGCGGGAACATTCGATAAAATTAAAAATGTGCTTTCGTTGATAAAAACTCTGCGTGCGAATAATTATGACCTGGTCATTAATCTTACGGATCAGTGGATGGTGGCGCTGCTGGTACGTTGTTTACCCGCACGGATGAAAATATCGCAACTTTATGGCCATCGGCAGCATGGCATTTGGAAAAAAAGCTTCACACACTTAGCACCAATACACGGCACACATATTGTTGAGCGTAATTTATCGGTCCTTGAGCCATTAGGTATTACCGATTTCTACACCGACACAACAATGAGTTACGCCGAAGATTGCTGGAAGAAGATGCGCCAGGAGTTAGATGCCCTGGGCGTAAAAGATCATTATGTTGTCATCCAACCGACAGCGCGTCAGATATTTAAATGCTGGGATAACGATAAATTTTCTAAGGTTATCGATGCGCTGCAACAGCGAGGGTATCAGGTTGTCCTGACCTGTGGGCCTTCGGCAGATGATCTCGCTTGTGTAGATGAGATTGCACGAGGTTGCGAAACGAAACCCATTACTGGCCTTGCAGGTAAAACACGTTTTCCTGAATTAGGCGCGTTAATTGATCATGCTGTGCTTTTTATTGGCGTGGATTCTGCGCCGGGGCATATTGCGGCAGCGGTGAAGACGCCAGTTATTAGCCTATTTGGGGCCACTGATCATGTATTCTGGCGCCCCTGGACCGAGAATATTATTCAGTTCTGGGCGGGGAATTATCAGAAAATGCCGACCCGGCATGAACTTGACCGCAACAAAAAATATCTTTCTGTTATTCCAGCGGAAGATGTGATCGCCGCTACGGAAAAGCTGTTGCCAGAAGATGTCCCTTCAGCTGACAGGAATGCACAATTATGATCGTGGCGTTTTGTTTATATAAATATTTTCCATTTGGTGGGCTTCAACGTGACTTTATGCGCATTGCATCAACAGTTGCTGCACGGGGCCACCATGTTCGGGTCTATACGCAGTCGTGGGAAGGTGATTGCCCGAAAGCATTTGAGCTTATTCAGGTGCCAGTTAAGTCCCATACCAACCATGGACGCAATGCAGAATATTATGCCTGGGTACAAAATCATCTCAAAGCGCATCCCGCTGATCGCGTTGTTGGGTTTAATAAGATGCCAGGGTTGGATGTTTATTTTGCCGCTGATGTTTGTTACGCCGAGAAAGTTGCGCAAGAAAAAGGTTTTTTATATCGTTTAACATCACGATATCGCCATTATGCCGCATTTGAGCGAGCGACTTTCGAGCAGGGTAAATCGACGAAACTTATGATGCTGACCGATAAGCAAATCGCCGATTTCCAGAAGCATTATCAAACTGAATCTGAACGTTTTCAAATTCTTCCTCCCGGGATTTATCCGGACAGAAAATACAGCGAGCAAATCCCAAACAGTCGTGAAATTTATCGCCAGAAAAATGGCATAAAAGAGCAACAAAACTTATTACTGCAGGTTGGATCAGATTTTGGCCGTAAAGGTGTGGATCGCTCAATTGAGGCTTTGGCATCGTTACCGGAATCATTACGTCACAATACGCTTTTATTTGTTGTTGGTCAGGATAAACCGCGGAAATTTGAAGCGTTGGCAGAAAAACTCGGCGTGCGGAGCAATGTGCATTTCTTCTCTGGCCGCAATGATGTGTCAGAATTAATGGCAGCCGCTGATTTATTACTGCATCCCGCTTATCAGGAAGCCGCGGGTATCGTTCTTCTTGAAGCGATCACTGCTGGATTACCTGTTTTAACAACTGCGGTATGTGGGTATGCGCATTATATTGCGGATGCCAATTGTGGAACGGTCATCGCTGAACCTTTCTCCCAGGAACAATTAAATGAAGTTTTACGTAAAGCGTTAACTCAGTCTCCATTACGAATGGCCTGGGCGGAGAATGCTCGCCATTATGCCGATACTCAGGATTTGTATAGCCTGCCAGAGAAAGCCGCAGATATCATTACAGGTGGTTTAGATGGTTGAATTAAAAGAGCCGCTTGCCACACTTTGGCGTGGTAAAGATGCTTTTGCAGAAGTCAAAAAACTAAATGGCGAGGTCTTTCGTGAACTCGAGACGCGTCGCACATTACGCTTTGAACTGGCCGGGAAAAGCTATTTCCTCAAATGGCACAAAGGGACGACTTTAAAAGAAATTATAAAAAACCTGCTCTCATTGCGGATGCCCGTTTTAGGCGCAGACAGAGAGTGGCACGCTATTCATCGCCTGAGTGATGTTGGCGTTGATACAATGAAGGGCATTGGGTTTGGTGAAAAAGGGTTAAATCCATTAACTCGCACATCATTTATTATTACCGAAGATCTCACTCCCACGATTAGCCTTGAAGATTATTGTGCTGATTGGGCCGTTAATCCTCCAGATATACGTGTTAAACGTATGCTGATCGCGCGTGTGGCAACCATGGTGCGTAAAATGCACGCCGCAGGGATAAACCACCGCGACTGTTATATTTGCCACTTTTTGCTTCATTTGCCATTTACTGGCCGGGAAGATGAATTAAAAATTTCGGTTATCGATCTGCATCGGGCACAGATACGGGCAAAAGTACCGCGTCGTTGGCGGGATAAAGATTTAATTGGTTTGTATTTCTCATCAATGAATATTGGGCTGACGCAGAGAGATATCTGGCGATTTATGAAGGTTTATTTTGGGATGCCTTTACGTAATATATTATCTCTTGAGCGGAATTTATTGAACATGGCAAGTGTTAAGGCCGAGCATATTAAAGAGCGAACACAACGTAAAGGATTATAAAAATATTTATCAGTATGTACTGGAACTAACTTCATTATGACTATTTATTTTATAAACTGGGTTGCAGATTATGAATTAAAAATGATCCAGTACCTGAAAAAAAAGTACAAGATAAAAAATATAACAACACCAAAAAAATACAACTGGGTTAATAAGAAAATTTCGAAATTAGGGATGGATAATGCATGGCTGGGACGATTATTTATCAAACATCACCTAAATGCTGTAAAAAAGGATGATATAATTATCTTTAATGACAGTGTCATTAATAAAGGTATTAACAAGCAAATATTAATAAATATTAATTGTCATAAGGTATTACTTCTAAGAAATACTGTCAACGAAGATTTTATTTTTGATAACACTAATTATTTTGATATTATCTATGATTTTGAGCATAGATTTATAGGGAATGAAAAGACCAAGGCAATAGAACAATTTTTTCCTATAGGAATGGATGAAATTAGAAATTATAGTTTATCTGACAAAAATAACAGTCAGCCAATATGTTTTTTTCTTGGTCGTGATAAAGGACGTCTTCAAATAATTAATGAATTAGCCGATAGATTAACAACACTAGGATGTAAACTGGATTTTAATGTTGTCAAAGATAAAACATCATCTCCGACTTCAAAGTATTTGATTGAAAAACAAATACCGTACGAAGAGAATATTAGAAGAACATTAAATGCTAATATAATTGTTGATATAACTAAAGAAAACCAATCTGGCTGGACTCTTCGTATACTTGAGGCACTATTTTTCAATAAAAAATTAATTACTAATAATATAAATATACTTGGCTCAGAAATCTATAGTGAGTCTCGTTTTTTTATAATAGGTCATGATGATTGGGATAAGTTAGAGTATTTTATTAACTCATCTGTTAAACCAATGGATTATGATAGTTTATATAAATTCAGCCCTGATAAAATGATGTCAACAATTGTTTCTGATTTTATAGAAAAATAAAACCGTTAAAACAGTGAGTTTTACTCAATTAATGAGAGTTTCAATGAAAATAGCATTTATCGGCGAAGCTGTTTCTGGATTTGGCGGCATGGAAACAGTCATTCGTGATGTTATTACTACCTTCAGGCAACAACATATCCAAAGTGAAATGTTTTTCTTTTGTCGTAATGATAAAATGGATAAGGGATGGCTGGAAGGTATTAAGTACTCGTGTTCATTTTCCAATATTCGCTTAGGTTTTTTGCGTCGGGCGAAACATATTCATGCTTTAAGCAAATGGCTTCAGAATTATCAGCCAGATGTTGTTATTTGTATTGACGTTATCTCGTGTTTGTATGCGGCCAAAGCACGTAAAAAATCAGGAATTGATGTGCCAGTATTTTCATGGCCGCATTTTTCTTTAGATCACAAAAAACATGCTGAATATATCACCTGTGCCGACTATCATTTAGCAATCAGCTCTGGCATTAAACAGCAAATGATTAATCGGGGTGTACCAGAATCGACGATAAATGTTATTTTTAATCCAGTCGAAGCTAAAGGCACAGTCATTCCTGCGCCTGAGGAAGGCGAAACGGCAACGTTCATTTATGTTGGGCGTATGAAATTCGAGGGCCAGAAGCGGGTTAAAGACCTCCTTGATGGCTTATCACAAGCGCAAGGTAACTGGAAACTCCATGTATTGGGTGATGGTTCCGATTTCGAAAAATGCCAGGCTTATGGTAGAGAATTAAATATTGATGATCGAATAGTCTGGTATGGTTGGCAACAACATCCCTGGGAATTGGTCCAGCAAGATATTAATAAAGTGAGTGCATTATTGCTCACGTCATCTTTTGAAGGTTTCCCAATGACCCTACTTGAAGCCTTGTCATGGGGAATTCCTTGCATCAGCGCCGATTGTGTCTCCGGGCCTGCTGACATTATTCAACCTGATGTTAATGGTCATCTGTATCAACCGGGAGATATTGCTGGTTTTGTATCTCTTCTCAATAAATATATAGCAGGTGAAATTTATATCGAACATGAAAAAATTCCTGCGTCGATCGATAAATTTTACCAATCGAAGTATTACGATAGATTACATAAGATAATTATTTCTGCTATTTCCCGGAGGAAATAATGCAGCAGGTGTTTTTCCAGGAAACTGAGTTTCTTAATTCAGTTATTGATTATAATCATAAAGTAGAAACAGAAAATCTTTGTCTGGACATCGCTTATGGAACTGACAAAAATTTTCTATTTGGTTGCGGAATTTCGATTGCTTCAATATTAAAGTATAATGAAGGAAGTCGATTGTGTTTCCATATTTTTACTGACTATTTTGGTGATGATGATCGTAAGTATTTTGATGCCCTGGCGCTGCAGTATAAAACCAGAATTAAAATATATCTGATTAATGCTGATCGACTCCGCTCATTGCCTAGCACTAAGAACTGGACTCATGCAATATATTTTCGCTTTGTTATTGCAGATTACTTTATTAATAAGGCGTCTAAAGTCCTTTATCTGGATGCAGATATCATTTGTCAGGGGAGTATTGAGCCACTAATTAATTTCTCATTTCCTGACAATAAAGTCGCAATGGTTGTTACAGAAGGGCAAACTGACTGGTGGGAAAAACGCGCACATTCGTTAGGTGTTGCGGGAATTGCTAAAGGTTACTTTAACTCCGGTTTTTTATTGATTAATACTGACCAATGGGCTGCTCAGCAGGTTTCTGCACGAGCCATTGCAATGCTAAATGATCCAGAAATAGTCAAAAAAATAACACATCCTGATCAGGATGTATTAAATATGTTGCTGGCAGACAGACTTATTTTTGCTGATATAAAATATAACACCCAGTTTAGCTTAAACTATCAACTCAAAGAAAGTTTTACAAACCCAGTAACCAACGATACTATTTTTATCCACTATATCGGTCCAACCAAGCCCTGGCATGATTGGGCCTGGGATTATCCTGTATCACAAGCCTTTATGGAGGCAAAAAATGCTTCGCCATGGAAGAGTACGGCGTTGCTGAAACCGAACAATAGCAATCAATTAAGATATAGCGCAAAACATATGCTTAAAAAGCATAGATATCTAAAAGGATTTAGCAATTATCTTTTTTATTTTATTGAAAAGATAAAGCATTAAAACTGGGAAACTATAAAGTAATGATATAAGGGTAGCATTGTGGACGCATTTCCTGCCATAGAGATAGATAAAGTTAAAGCCTGGGATTATCGGCTAGTTAATATAAATACTTCTGAATGTTTAAATGTTGCCTATGGTGTCGATGCTAATTATCTTGATGGTGTAGGTGTTTCCATCACATCAATTGTCCTAAACAATCGACATATTAATCTTGATTTTTATATTATTGCTGACGTTTATAATGATGGTTTTTTTCAAAAAGTCGCAAAGCTTGCAGAGCAATACCAATTAAGAATCACGTTATATAGAATTAACACTGATAAGCTCCAGTGCTTGCCTTGTACACAGGTCTGGTCAAGAGCAATGTACTTCCGTTTATTTGCATTTCAATTATTGGGTTTAACGCTTGATCGTTTGCTTTATCTTGATGCAGATGTTGTTTGTAAAGGCGATATTAGCCAACTATTGCATCTGGATTTAAACGGAGCGGTCGCTGCTGTTGTTAAAGATGTTGAGCCAATGCAGGAAAAGGCGGTATCCAGGTTGTCCGATCCTGAATTACTTGGGCAGTACTTTAATTCCGGCGTCGTTTATTTAGACTTAAAAAAATGGGCTGACGCAAAACTAACAGAAAAAGCGTTGTCTATTCTTATGAGTAAAGATAATGTTTATAAATACCCTGATCAGGATGTTATGAATATCTTACTGAAAGGGATGACAATATTTTTGCCTCGTGAGTATAATACAATTTATACAATTAAAAGTGAATTAAAAGACAAAACACATCAAAACTATAAAAAGCTGATTACAGAAAGTACTCTGCTTATTCATTATACAGGTGCAACTAAACCGTGGCACAAATGGGCAATTTATCCATCGGTAAAATACTATAAAATAGCTTTAGAAAATTCACCGTGGAAAGATGACTCTCCGCGAGATGCAAAATCAATTATTGAATTTAAAAAACGATATAAACATCTTTTAGTGCAGCATAAATATATCTCAGGAATTATAGCAGGAGTCTGTTATCTTGGCCGAAAATATTACCGTAAATAACATTTAACTGGTTTATTATGATTCAGAAGAGCAAGATCAAAGACTTGGTTGTTTTTACCGATGAAAACAATTCAAAGTATCTCAATGTATTAAATGACTTCTTGTCTTATAATATAAATATCATCAAGGTTTTTCGTTCTATTGATGATACAAAAGTTATGCTTATTGATACCGATTACGGTAAATTGATTCTTAAGGTTTTTTCTCCGAAAGTTAAGCGTAACGAACGTTTCTTTAAGTCTCTGTTAAAAGGTGATTATTACGAACGCCTTTTTGAGCAAACCCAAAAAGTACGAAATGAAGGGTTAAATACACTCAATGATTTTTATTTATTGGCTGAACGGAAAACCTTACGATTTGTCCATACTTATATCATGATCATCGAGTATATTGATGGCATAGAGTTGTGTGATATGCCTGATATTGATGATGTGCTAAAAAATAAAATTCAGCAATCAATTAATTCCTTACATCAACATGGCATGGTTTCTGGCGACCCCCATCGTGGTAACTTCATTATAAAAAATGGTGAGGTTCGAATTATTGATCTCTCCGGAAAACGTGCTTCAGCGCAGCGTAAAGCGAAAGATCGTATTGACTTAGAGCGTCATTACGGTATTAAAAATGAGATTAAAGATCTAGGCTATTATCTTTTAGTATATCGTAAAAAAATGCGCAATTTTATGCGGCGTTTGAAAGGGAAACCAGCGCGCTAAAATAGAAATACCCACAATTACGTGTCTTCACCCGGACAGTTTTAAGCGGAGTTATTTATTTCACAGGTTTATCATGAAGAATATTAGATACATTGACAAAAAAGATGTTGAAAACCTGATTGAAAATAGAACATCTGATGATGTTATTATTTTTCTTTCTGGCCCTACATCGCAAAAAACACCTTTGTCAGCATTACGAACAAAGGATATTATTGCTGTCAATGGTTCTGCGCAATATTTGTTAAGTCATAATATCGTTCCTTTCATTTATGTACTTACAGATGTCCGCTTTTTACATCAGCGTCGTGATGATTTTTATAAATTTAGCCAGAGAAGTCGTTATACCATAGTAAACGTTGACGTTTATGAACACGCTTCCAAAGAAGATAAACTATATATCCTCCAGAACTGCCTCGTATTACGATCCTTTTACCGCCGAGAAAAAGGCGGTTTGATAAAGAAGATTAAATTTAATATTTTGAGCCAGATTCACAAAGAACTGCTGATCTCTGTACCGTTGTCTAAAAAAGGTCGTCTGGTCGGATTTTGCAAGGACATTAGTCTTGGTTATTGCTCATGCCATACTATTGCCTTCGCTGCAATTCAAATAGCATATTCACTTAAATATGCGAGAATTATTTGTTCTGGTCTTGATTTAACGGGTAGCTGTTCTCGTTTTTATGATGAAAATAAGAATCCTATGCCCTCGGAATTGAGTAGAGATTTATTTAAAATTTTGCCATTTTTCCGTTTTATGCGTGATAATATAGATGATATTAATATTTATAATTTGTCGGATGATACGGCTATTTCTTACGATGTAATTCCATTTATTAAACTTCAAGATATCAGTACAGAAGAGTCAAAGGATAAGACAAGAAAAAAAATGCAATATAAAGCTTCAACTGATTCTTATGCTAATTAGTCATCCTGAAACTAAAATAATATGGTATAAAAATGCGTTTAGGAACTTTTCACAAAAAGAAAAGATTTTATATAAACAAAATCAAAATTAATTTCCTTTCTTTTTTATTTCGTAAGAAAATCAATGACCAAGTTACAGAACCAGCACAAATTAAATCATGCCTAATCATTCATGATAATAATAAACTCGGTGATCTAATTGTATTAAGTTCGATTTATCGTGAGCTTTATAGTAAAGGAGTTAAAATAACCATTCTCACAAATAGAAAGGGTGGGGAGTTTCTCTCTAATAATAAAAATATATTTGAGTTCTGTATCAAAGAATCTACGGGTTCCCTTAAAATGCTTACTCTATGTAAGCATCTGCGGGATTTACAGTTCGATATTGTATTAGATCCCTTTGAAACAATGCCCTCATTTAAGCATAGTTTAATATTATCAAGTTTAAAAGATTCTTACATTCTGGGTTTTGATCAATGGTATAAGCGTTACTATTCATTTTACCATCCCCACGATGAATGTTTAAAAGAACATATGAGTACACGAGCAACAGAAATACTGAAGCATATTTATGGTGAGGGTGAATTTTCCACCGACTACGACTTGCATTTACCTGTAGATGTTGAAAATAAAATAAAAGATTTTATTGGAAATACAAGAATAGTCATCATTAACCCATTAGGTGCAAAAAAAATATGCCGACTTACGTTTGAGCAAATAAAAATTATATATCAAGAAGTGAAAGCACAGTTTGAAAATTATCGAGTGATATTTACCGGGTTACCGCAAGATTTATTGACAATACCAATACCTGAAATTGAAACACTACCATTTGACGAGTTTATTTATACTGTTGCGTTGACCCGGTATAGTGATTTTGTCATTTCTGTTGATACAGCTCTTGTTCATATCGCTGCGGCTTATCATAAACCAACGCTTGCATTTTATCCTAATTCACGTACTCCGGAATATCCCTCACATTTAATTTGGGCTCCGAATAATCATCAATCTATACAAATAGTATCCCCAACATTTACAATAAAAGATATCGATACTGAAACTTTAACTGATTCAGTAAAGAGATTAAGTTGTATAGATAAGAAGTGAGTTTTAACTCACTTCTTAAACTTGTCTATTCTTGATTAATAGTATTGTTGCGATTATTAATAACGAGTAAGAGGACTATAGCGGATATAACGATAATTGGAATGCTGCGTGCCCATATGATCACATCACTGAGTCCAATCCCCACAATGCCGAGCGTTAATATCAACAAACCCAATGCGCGTTTTTTATATGCTGTATAAAATAGTGAAAAATAGAGGAAAAGGGTGGAAAAAATCCCCATCAGACCTTTCAGTGACCCTGCTTCAATTATCTCATTATGTAAGTGTACGTTAGCAAAATCCAATGCTCCTCTTAGTCTATTGTTTTCTGCGACTAACAAATTCATACTTTCAGCGCGCGACTCTGCAGATCTAAATGAAAAAGGCGATTCTTTGAATAAATCAAAACCAATTTCGTACATTGCCAGTCTTGCACCTAAAGAAGTCACGCTATTAGCATTGGTATAACTGTTTAAATCATTTAATGCTTCGTTATAGCGATATTGAATTGGTTTATTAAATATAATTACAACACTGGCCAATATGGCAATTAGTAGAACGATAGCGGAAGTGAATTTTTTTGGGGATTTGTTGTAATATGTAATTAGTGCAACAGCACAAATTACAGGGAAAAGGAGTAGAGTTGCTCTGGTTTGTGTCAGTGCCAGAACATAAAGTACCGCGCAACTATTTAATAAAAATAAAAAAGGATGGTTTTTTTTAGTATAAAGAATTGCAACGCCACTCACTATCCCTATTAGCATTGTTGAATATGCCGCTCCTGTTGCCGCGCCTATACCAAAAGAAATGCGGTCATATTCATGAATGCTATTAATATAAATTGCATATGCAGCAATTATAAATGACAGGGAATATAAAATGTATAACACACTCTCTTTTTTTGCTTTTAGCTGACTAGTTAGTGCCAAAAAAACAATAAAAGAACCAAATATAAATATTTTGGCAGTATTTAAATAACTGTGGTAAGTAGCACGAAATGGAGAGTTGTCTACTTTAAATATAGAATACCAAATTAAATCAAGCAGTCCTATAAAAAATATAGAAAGGGGGAGAATAAGGTTTTGTATATTATAATTGCCTTGTCTACCACGTAAAATTAGTGATAATAAGCAAACTATAGCAGTGATATTATATATCTTTATGCTGAATGTGTTATCGACGAATGCAATTATCAATGAAAAAAAACATAATATATAAGTCATTATCTCTAAAATCATAGATGATTTCAGAGTGTAAGGTTTCCATGAATGAAGTTTAATGAAGGTTGGCATGTTTTACCTTTATAATGATGATAATTTTTCAAAAACTGCTTGACCGTTGAGATTAATTAAACTTTTCCCCGGTGCCATGCAAACTACCTGATTCTTCCCATAACCGCCAATTAATCCCGGGTCTGTAGGCCCATAAACTGTGATATTGGGTTTATCGAGTGCCGCAGTTAAATGGCTTAATCCTGTATCGACTGACACAACAAATTTAGCTCCAGCCAGCACGCGGGCAACGCCTTCCAGAGTCATCTTCGGCAGTACGTCGACATAATCAAAGCCTTCCGCCAGCCTTTTTGCCCGCTCTTCTTCATGCGGCGCTCCCCACGGTAGTTTAATTCGAATCCCTGAACCTGCCAGTAAACCAATTAATTCTCGCCAGTGCTCTTCCGGCCAGTGTTTATCATCGCGGGTGGTCGCATGAAGGAATACAGCATACTCCCCAGCATCCGGTAGTGGATTTGTCAGGAAATGCTGCGCAATAGCATAATCGCCCTGGGCCTGCGGTTTGCTATACCCAAGGCTTTTTGCGAACAGTTCACGGGTACGTTCTACGGCATGCTGCTGTTTCGCAATATGATGTTTGCGATTGTAAAACAGGCTGGCTAAAGGCTCGCGAGCGGTTTGCCAGTCCATTCCATGCTTAACGCCATGTGCTAAACGTGTCACCAGCGCTGCGCTTTTTACCAGCCCTTGGGCATCGATAACTGCGTCATAGTTTTCTGCTTGAAGGGCTTCACGAAACGCTTTCCGTTCCGCTTTTATGGGGGCCGAGAACCAGGCTTTGCGCCAGCGACGTATCGCCACCGGAATAACCCGCTCAACGGCGGCGTGCCAGGAAGGAATCTGTGCGAATCCCTCTTCCACCACCCAATCAAACTTAATCCCCGGGATTGCCTGCTGGGCATCGGTGAGTGCGGGCAGCGTATGGAGAACATCGCCCATCGACGATGTTTTAACGATCAAAACCCGCATCCGTCAGGCTTCCTCTTGTAACAATAGCGCGTTGAGTTCTTCCAGTACGCGCTGGGGAGTAATGTCGATCAAGCTCTGGTGATAACCCTCTGCAGCGTCACCTTTACGCACTTTGTGATAGCCGGTAATCAGGCGGATCACGCGCGCTTTATGGGAAAGCGGCGGTGTGAAGTCCGGACTGCTCGGCCCATACAGAGCAACCAGTGGACGATTGAGCGCCGCAGCAACGTGCATCAGGCCAGAATCGTTCGTGACAATGGCTTTACAGGCGGCAATCAAAATGACTGCCTGCTCAAGCTGTGTTTCCCCCGCCAGGTTCCGACACCATGCCTGCTGCTCGGTATTCAAAGCGGCAAGAATCTCATTGCCCGCCTCATGATCTTTCGCAGAGCCAAACAGAACCACCTGATAACCTTCATCAATCAGCTGCTTTGCCAGCTCTGCATAGTGGTAGTGTGGCCAGCGTTTCGCCGGGCCAAACTCTGCACCCGGGCAAAAGCCAATCATCGGACGTTCTGATGAGAGCGAAAATTGGTTACAGGTATACGATTTTTCACCTTCGCTCACCTGCAATTGCGGCCATAACAACGGTTTTGGTAGATCTTGTGCGGTACGCATCACGCCTTTGTCATAGGCCAGCGCCACATAGCGTTCCACCATTAGCGGCCAGGCTTCTTTATCGAGCACACGTACATCGTTGAGTAAACCGTAGCGCATCTCGCCGCGCCAGCCGGTGCGATGAGGAATACCCGCGAAGAAAGGCACTAATGCGGATTTGAAGGAGTTGGGTAAGACGTAGGCGCGGTCGTAGCGCTTTTCACGCAGACTATGACCCAGTTTGCGGCGTTCGCCAATTTCCAGCGCCCCGTGACCGAGAGGCATAGGGATAGCTTCGTTAACTTCCGGCATCCGCGATAATAATGGACGGCACCATGCCGGTGCCATCACGTCGATTATCGCCTGGGGATAGCGCGCCTGGAGCGTGCGATAGAGACTTTGCGACATCATCATGTCGCCAACCCAAGACGGGCCGATCACCAATATTTTCATTCACTTCATCCTTCAAGCTGTCTCTGCGGCGGCTGCCTGCGTTCACTCCGGTCACTTACTTTTGTAAGCTCCCGGAGATTCACTTAGTTGCCGCCTTGATACCGCTCGAATGATTTTGTGAATTTACGTTGATGTCGCGATTCAGCCAGGCCATGTATTCCGTTACACCTTCAGCAACGGTTTTGAACGGTTTGTCGTAACCCGCAGCGCGCAGATTAGTCAGATCTGCCTGAGTAAACGCCTGGTAGCGGCCTTTCAGTTTATCCGGGAACGGAATGTATTCGATTTGGCCTTTCTTGTGATAAGCAAGCGTAGCATCTGCTACTGCCTGGAAGGATTCCGCACGACCGGTGCCGAGGTTGAAGATGCCGGAAACGCCATTTTCCAGGAACCACAGGTTTACATCTGCCACGTCGCCCACGTAGACGAAGTCGCGTTTAAAGTTCTCGCTACCTTCGAACAGTTTCGGTGATTCACCGTTGTTAAGCTGAGTGTTGAGATGGAAAGCGACGCTCGCCATGCTGCCTTTATGGCCTTCACGCGGCCCATAAACGTTGAAATAACGGAAGCCAACAATCTGCGAGTTCGCTTCTGGCAGGATTTGACGAACATATTCATCAAACAGGAACTTCGAATAACCATAGACGTTCAGTGGTTTTTCGTATTCGCGGGATTCAATAAAGTCGGAGGTGCGACCGCCGTAAGTGGCTGCGGAAGAGGCGTACAGGAACGGGATTTCGCGCTCCAGACAGTAGTGCAGCAGCTCTTTGGAGTATTGATAGTTGTTATCCATCATATACTTGCCGTCCCACTCGGTAGTGGAAGAGCACGCGCCTTCGTGGAAAATCGCTTCGACATCGCCGAACTCTTCGCCCGCCATAATCTGGATCAGGAAGTCTTCCTTATCCATATAGTCCGCGATGTTCAGGTCCACCAGGTTCACAAACTTGGTGCCGTCTTTCAGGTTGTCCACCACCAGAATATCGGTGATGCCTTTATCATTCAGGGCCTTAACGATGTTGCTGCCGATAAAGCCCGCGCCGCCGGTAACGATGATCATAACTGTAACCTTCGAATTATGGAGTCAGAGACAATCTCAGACACGAATACTTCTATCATATCACTACACGGCGTTGGCTTCAGCCATTCGCCGAAAGTGAGGGGGATGGACGTTATTTATTCTAAATTTTACAGAAGTGTTAACGCGTCATCTCGTCGCGAACTATAAGTTTGGGTAATATGTGCTGGAAATTGCCCTGTCTGGAGAATCGCAATGCGTGGAGAATTTTATCAGCAGTTAACTAACGATCTGGAAACCGCAAGGGCGGAAGGGTTGTTTAAAGAAGAACGCATTATTACGTCTGCGCAGCAAGCAGATATCACTGTGGCTGATGGAAGCCACGTCATTAACTTTTGTGCCAATAACTATCTCGGACTGGCGAATCATCCGGAACTGATTGCGGCGGCAAAAGCGGGAATGGATTCTCACGGTTTCGGCATGGCTTCGGTGCGATTTATCTGCGGCACTCAGGACAGCCATAAAGAGCTTGAACAAAAACTGGCGGCATTCCTGGGGATGGAAGATGCGATTCTCTACTCTTCCTGCTTTGATGCTAACGGTGGCCTGTTTGAAACGCTGCTGGGCGCGGAAGACGCCATTATCTCCGACGCACTGAACCACGCGTCTATTATTGATGGTGTGCGTCTGTGTAAAGCTAAACGCTATCGCTATGCCAACAACGATATGCAGGAGCTGGAAGCACGTCTGAAAGAAGCGCGTGAAGCCGGTGCGCGTCATGTGCTGATTGCCACCGATGGTGTGTTCTCGATGGACGGCGTGATTGCCAACCTGAAAGGCGTTTGCGATCTGGCAGATAAATACGATGCCCTGGTGATGGTAGACGACTCCCACGCGGTCGGTTTTGTCGGCGAAAACGGACGTGGCTCCCATGAATACTGCGATGTGATGGGCCGTGTCGATATTATCACCGGCACGCTGGGTAAAGCGCTGGGCGGGGCTTCTGGTGGTTATACCGCGGCGCGCAAAGAGGTGGTTGAGTGGCTGCGCCAGCGTTCTCGCCCGTACCTGTTCTCTAACTCGCTGGCACCAGCGATTGTCGCCGCTTCCATCAAAGTGCTGGAGATGGTTGAAGCGGGTAGCGAGCTGCGTGACCGTCTGTGG
Source organism: Escherichia sp. E4930 (assembly GCF_005845405.1). NCBI lineage: Bacteria > Pseudomonadati > Pseudomonadota > Gammaproteobacteria > Enterobacterales > Enterobacteriaceae > Escherichia > Escherichia sp. E4930. The sequence continues at coordinate 133,173 of NZ_VCDZ01000009.1, forward strand.
GCGAATGCGCGTCAGTTCCGTGAGCAGATGTCGGCGGCGGGCTTTACCCTGGCGGGAGCCGATCACGCCATTATTCCGGTCATGCTTGGCGATGCGGTAGTGGCGCAGAAATTTGCTCGTGAGCTGCAAAAAGAGGGCATTTACGTCACCGGTTTCTTCTATCCGGTCGTTCCGAAAGGTCAGGCGCGTATTCGTACCCAGATGTCTGCGGCGCATACTCCTGAGCAAATTACGCGTGCGGTAGAAGCGTTCACGCGTATTGGTAAACAACTGGGCGTAATCGCCTGAGTGAGGATGTGAGATGAAAGCGTTATCCAAACTGAAAGCGGAAGAGGGCATCTGGATGACCGACGTTCCTGAACCGGAACTCGGACATAACGATCTGCTGATTAAAATCCGTAAAACAGCCATCTGCGGGACTGACGTTCACATCTATAACTGGGATGAGTGGTCGCAAAAAACCATCCCAGTACCGATGGTTGTAGGCCATGAATATGTTGGTGAGGTGGTTGGCATCGGTCAGGAAGTGAAAGGCTTCAAGATCGGCGATCGCGTTTCTGGCGAAGGCCATATCACCTGTGGTCATTGCCGCAACTGTCGTGGTGGTCGTACCCATTTGTGCCGCAACACGATAGGCGTTGGTGTTAATCGCCCGGGCTGCTTCGCCGAATATCTGGTGATCCCGGCATTCAACGCCTTCAAAATCCCCGACAACATCTCCGATGACTTAGCCGCAATTTTTGACCCGTTCGGAAATGCAGTGCATACGGCGCTATCGTTTGATCTGGTCGGCGAAGATGTTCTGGTTTCTGGTGCAGGCCCAATTGGTATTATGGCCGCGGCGGTAGCGAAACACGTTGGTGCACGCAACGTGGTGATCACTGATGTTAACGAATACCGTCTGGGGCTGGCGCGCAAAATGGGCATCACTCGTGCGGTTAACGTCGCGAAAGAGAATCTCAACGACGTAATGGCCGAGCTGGGCATGACTGAAGGCTTTGATGTTGGTCTGGAGATGTCTGGTGCACCGTCAGCGTTTCGCACGATGCTGGACACCATGAATCACGGTGGTCGTATTGCGATGCTGGGTATCCCGCCGTCTGATATGTCTATCGACTGGACAAAAGTGATCTTTAAAGGCCTGTTCATTAAAGGTATTTACGGTCGTGAGATGTTTGAAACCTGGTACAAGATGGCGGCGCTGATTCAGTCTGGTCTGGATCTCTCGCCAATCATTACCCATCGTTTCTCCATCGACGATTTCCAGAAAGGCTTTGATGCCATGCGTTCTGGCCAGTCCGGGAAAGTTATTCTGAGCTGGGATTAACACGAACAAGGGCTGGTATTCCAGCCCTTTCTCCTGAGGATAATCCGTTAAATATGTAAAATCCTGTCAGTGTAATAAAGATATCGTAATTGCGCTGTTATCTTATATAGCTGCTTTCATTATCTCTCTAGCCTGAAGTTACTTTCTCACCCGTAAAAATAATATTTCACAAGCTTAATGGTTTCTTAATACAAAGCCTGTACAACGTTAGGGTAACTTCAGAGGTCGTCGGTAATTTATGATGAACAGCACCAATAAACTAAGTGTTATTATCCCGTTATATAATGCGGGAGATGATTTCAACGCTTGCATGGAATCTTTAATTGCGCAAACCTGGACTGCTCTGGAAATTATTATTATTAACGATGGATCAACGGATAATTCTGTTGAAATAGCAAAGCATTACGCAGAAAAACATCCACATGTTCGCTTGCTGCATCAGGCGAATGCTGGCGCATCGGTGGCGCGTAATCGCGGGATCGAGGCAGCGACGGGCAAATATGTTGCTTTTGTCGATGCTGATGATGAAGTCTATCCCACCATGTATGAAACGCTGATGACTATGGCGTTAGAGGACGATCTCGACGTGGCGCAGTGCAACGCTGACTGGTGTTTTCGTGAAACGGGGGAAACCTGGCAATCCATTCCCACCGATCGCATACGCTCAACCGGCGTATTAACCGGCCCGGACTGGCTGCGGATGGGACTTTCTTCTCGCCGCTGGACTCACGTTGTCTGGATGGGTGTTTATCGCCGCGATGTTATTGTAAAAAATAACATTAAATTTATTGCCGGATTACATCATCAGGATATTGTCTGGACAACAGAATTTATGTTTAACGCGCTGCGTGCGCGATATACTGAGCAATCGTTATATAAATATTATCTGCATAATACGTCAGTGAGTCGGTTGAATAGACAAGGGAATAAAAACCTTAATTATCAACGTCACTATATTAAGATTACCCGCCTGCTGGAGAAATTAAATCGAAATTATGCCGACAAAATTACAATTTATCCGGAATTTCATCAGCAAATAACTTACGAAGCATTGCGTGTTTGCCATGCGGTGCGCAAAGAGCCGGATATTATTACTCGCCAACGGATGATTGCTGAGATATTTACTTCCGGCATGTATAAGCGCCTGATTACTAATGTCCGCAGCGTAAAGGTGGGTTATCAGGCATTACTGTGGTCTTTCCGCTTATGGCAATGGCGCGACAAAACACGATCGCACCATCGCATTACGCGTAGCGCCTTTAATTTGCGCTAGCGTTAAACTTCGCCGCTTCGGGCTGTTTGCCCCAGCCTTGCCACTGATGTTGAAAGTAAACGATCAGCGTGCTCTGGCTGATGCTTTCGCTTAATACTTCAAAGAAGCGATTCGCATAAACTGGCTCCAGCGGTTTTTTCGGTTTACACAGCTTCACGCCACGGAACGGATTACGCGGTGCGTCGGGCACAGTATTTTTCTGCGGTGTAGATGTATCGACCTGTGGTTCATTCAGCAAGCTGCTGGCTTTCACCAGCGTAATGTCTGGCGGCAGGTTATAAACCATTTGTTGCAATACGCGTACCGTTGAGGGATGTGGATGACCAATGGCGATGGTCGAACCGTTGCGACGCGCCAGGTCAATTGCACGATTAAACTGTACACGAATATCCGCTTCATTTTGCGAATCGTCGAGGAACACCTTCCGTTTAATAACCTTCACGCCAGTGCCTTGTGCGGCGCGCATCGCCTGGGTATTACCGATGGTTACGCTGTCGAGGAAGTAAAGATTGTAACGCGCCAGCGCCTGCATCACTTTCTGCATACCAAACAGGTTAGAGGTCATTTTGCTGCCCATGTGGTTGTTGATCCCCACGGCATAGGGCACGTTATTGACCGCACTACGAATAATGCGCTCAATTTCGTCGCTGCTCATCTCCGGGCGCAGCGTGTTTTTCTCCAGCGGCTGTTTACTCAACGGTGCCATTGGCAGATGGATCAACACTTCGTGACCGCTGTTATGCGCTTTGGTCGCCATCTCTCTGGCGTGCGGTGAGTCGGGTAATACCGCAACGGAGATAGCGGAGGGCATTGCCAGCACCTGGTTTTCGTTGTGCGGGCGATAACCAAAATCATCAATGACGATGGCTAGTTTGCCAGCAATTACGGGGGAGGAGAGCGCCAACAGCGCGGCAAATGCAAGAACGTTACGACGAAATGGAAACAAAACTTATCTTCCCAACCACGGCTGTGGATTGACCGCCTGACCCTGGCGGCGAATTTCGAAATAGAGTGAAGGCCGACCCTGACCGCCACTGCTGCCCACCAGTGCAATTGGCTGGCCCGCGCGAACCTGCGAACCAACGCTCACCAGTGCGCTCTGATTATAGCCGTAAAGACTCATATCGCCTTTACCGTGCTCAACCACCACTACCAGACCGTAGCCTTGCAGCCAGTCAGCCAGAATCACCCGACCGTCGGCAATCGCTTTAACTTCAGTACCTTCAGAAGCACCGATAACCATCCCTTTCCAGCGCAGTTCGCCTTGTAGCTGTTCGCCATAGCGATGCAGCGTTGGCCCGCGAACCGGCCAGAATGCCTGACCGCGCGGCGCGCCCAGACCACCGGTACGGGACATCAGCGATTTTTCGCTTTCAGTCGGTTTGTAGGTGGTGCCTTTACGCGTCGCTTCTTTCTGACGGTCGCGAACCGCCTGGGCTTCGCGCGCTTCACGTTCAGCACGCGCTTTCGCTGCCGCTTCTGCACGGGCAATGCTGTTACGCAGACGGGATTCGTTGGCACGCAGTTCACTTAGCTGCTGCTGACCTTGCTGGATGGAAGATTCCAGCCCCGCCAGCGTCTTTTTACGCTCGTTCAGTGCCTGAGTCAGTTTCGCCTGTTGGGCGCGCTGCTCATATAACAGCGTTTGTTGCTCGCTTTGTTTCTCTTCCAGTTCAGCACGCTGCATGGCGACTTCTTCACGCGTTTGCTTCAACTGGGCGATGGTTTCTTGTCGCGCCTGGTTGAGATAGCCGAAGTAAGCCTGCAATCGTTGACCGCGCTGGCTTTCTTCACCGCTGAGAATCAGCTGAATACCGGTATGTTCACCCTGACGAAACGCGGCATCCAGTTGCGCGGCGAGGCTGCGTTCCTGGGCGGCTTTTTGCTGCTCCAGTTTGGCAATCGACGCGTTCATCTCATCAATCTGTTTATTCAGTTGATTGAGCGTGTTTTGCGTTTCGCGCAGCTTGCGGGTGGCTTCGGAGATCGCCTCTTCCTGCTTTTTCAGCTGAGCAAGCAGGCTTGAGCGTTGTTGCTGCTGTTGGCGTACCGCGCGCTCTTTCGCGGCGATATCGGCCTGAATAGACTTGAGTTGGTCGCGGTCATCCGCGTGGGCGGAAAACGTGCACAACAATACGCCAGCGCTAAGAACGCTGGCGTAAATGATGGGCCTGACTGCAAACCTGCGCGGTTTCGTGGCCCGTGTCATGGTATTAATCGCCTTTCCCCTCATGGGGAGGGATTATTCCACGATGAACAGCGGCTTACCAGTCATCTCTTGCGGGATTTCCATCCCCATCAGCGACAACATGGTCGGTGCGATGTCAGAAAGTTTACCGCCTTCAACCGCTTTCACGTTCTTATCACCAACGTAAATCAGCGGAACTGGCAGGTTGGTGTGTGCCGTGTGTGCCTGACCCGTTGCCGGATCGCGCATCTGTTCAGCGTTACCGTGGTCAGCGGTGATCAGCAGTTGTCCACCCACGGACTCAACGGCTTTTGTCACTTCTTCAACACAGTGATCCAGCGCTTCTACCGCTTTAACCGCCGCTTCCATCACCCCGGTGTGACCTACCATGTCGCCGTTCGGATAGTTACAGATAATGGTGTCGTATTTGCCGCTCTTGATTGCCGCAACCAGTTTTTCGGTCAGCTCTGCGGAGCTCATTTCCGGCTGCAGGTCGTAGGTAGCGACTTTCGGCGAGTTGATCAGAATGCGGTCTTCGCCTTTGAACGACTCTTCTACACCACCGTTAAAGAAGAAAGTGACGTGAGCATATTTTTCAGTTTCGGAAATACGCAGCTGAGTTTTGTCGTTTTTCGCCATCCACTCGCCGAAGGTGTTAACCAGGGAAGCCGGTGGGTAAGCCACTGCGGTTTTGATGTCTGCGGCGTATTCGGTCAGCATCACGAAATCGACGTTAACCACTTTCTTACGCGCGAAGCCGTCGAAATCAGCGTTCACGAATGCACGAGTGATTTCACGCGCACGGTCAGCACGGAAGTTCATGAAAATCAGCGCGTCGCCGTCTTCCATTGCCGCGTCTGGCTGGCCTTCCGCACGGATAACGGTCGCTTTCACGAATTCATCGTTTTCGTCGCGAGCATACGCAGCTTGCAAACCAGCAACGGCGGTATCGGCCTGGAATTCACCCTGCGCCAGAGTCAGCAGGTCATAAGCTTTTTCAACGCGATCCCAACGGTTGTCGCGGTCCATTGCGTAGTAACGGCCAATGATGGACGCTACGCGGCCTTTACCCAGCGCGGCAAATTTCTCTTCGAATTTTTTCAGTGAGGATTCAGCACTGCGCGGCGGAGTGTCGCGACCGTCAAGGAATGCGTGCAGGTAGATTTTTTCTGCGCCGCGTTCAGCTGCCAGTTCTACCATCGCCATGATGTGATCTTCGTGGCTGTGTACGCCGCCTGCGGAGAGCAGACCCATAATGTGTACTGCTTTACCTGCGTTTTTCGCTTTATCTACCGCGCCAGTCAGCACTGGATTAGCAAAGAAAGCGCGATCTTTGATTTCAACATCCAGACGAGTCAGGTCCTGATACACGATGCGGCCGGCACCCAGGTTAACGTGGCCTACTTCGGAGTTACCCATCTGACGGTCAGGCAGACCGACTTCCAGACCGGAAGCGTCGATTAGGGTATGCGGACGATTGGCCCACAGTGCATCCATTACCGGGGTTTTAGCACTAAAAATGGCGTTATCCTGCTGTTCTTCGCGATAGCCATAGCCATCCAGAATCACCAGTACCATAGGTTTTTTAGAAACCGACATTGCGACAACCTCATACTCAAGAGTCAAAATTTGCGTAATTTTACTACAGCTGAATCGATAAAATAGCCTCTGAAGATCAAAATATACGACCGCTCGCGGCAAGCCGATGCCAGAATTGCGATTTTTTTTCGTAGCGCCCCGCAAAATTGCATTCCAGTTAACGCGCTGGCTGTATTTGCCGCACTGCGCAGGTATACTCCTTTCCTGGTTTTTTTAATCACTACGTCGGGAGTTGTTACCCCCCATGCAAGAAATTATGCAATTTGTTGGCCGTCATCCCATACTGAGTATCGCCTGGATCGCGTTACTGGTGGCGGTTCTTGTCACTACGTTTAAGAGCCTGACCTCGAAAGTGAAGGTGATTACTCGTGGTGAAGCTACGCGTCTGATCAACAAAGAAGACGCTGTGGTTGTGGATTTACGTCAGCGTGATGACTTCCGTAAAGGCCATATCGCAGGTTCTATCAATCTGTTGCCGAGCGAAATCAAAGCCAACAATGTTGGTGAGCTTGAGAAGCACAAAGACAAACCGGTTATCGTGGTAGACGGTTCTGGCATGCAGTGCCAGGAGCCTGCAAACGCGCTGACGAAAGCTGGTTTTGCGCAAGTATTCGTGCTGAAAGACGGCGTCGCTGGCTGGGCTGGCGAAAACTTGCCTCTGGTGCGCGGCAAATAATTTACCTGTCGTCTTTCATGATGCAGGCCGTTAGCTGCAATTATGCCCCCAGCGACTTATTGTTATAAGCTTCTGGGGACACTCTATTTTGCTGCCGCCCTGCAACATGAAATTTCAGGGTAAAAAACAGGAGCTAAGTTATGGCCAATGTTGAAATCTATACCAAAGAAACCTGCCCGTATTGCCATCGTGCAAAAGCACTGCTGAGCAGCAAGGGCGTGAGTTTTCAGGAGCTGCCGATCGATGGCAACGCCGCTAAGCGTGAAGAGATGATCAAACGCAGCGGTCGCACCACGGTTCCCCAGATTTTTATTGACGCACAGCACATTGGCGGCTGTGATGACTTGTATGCATTGGATGCACGTGGTGGACTGGATCCCCTGCTGAAATAACGTGTGAACGTTGGCATTACATTGCGCAGTATTTAAGGACAACACTTAAGGGTTTTCTACACATGTCAGAACAAAACAACACCGAAATGACTTTCCAGATCCAACGTATTTATACCAAGGATATTTCTTTCGAAGCGCCGAACGCGCCGCACGTTTTCCAGAAAGATTGGCAGCCAGAAGTTAAACTTGATCTGGATACGGCATCTTCTCAACTGGCAGATGACGTTTACGAAGTGGTACTGCGTGTTACCGTAACGGCATCCCTGGGCGAAGAAACTGCGTTCCTGTGTGAAGTTCAGCAGGGCGGTATTTTCTCCATCGCGGGTATCGAAGGCACCCAGCTGGCACATTGCCTGGGCGCATACTGCCCGAACATTCTGTTCCCGTATGCTCGTGAATGCATCACCAGCATGGTATCCCGCGGTACATTCCCGCAACTGAACCTTGCGCCGGTTAACTTCGATGCGCTGTTCATGAACTATTTGCAGCAGCAGGCTGGCGAAGGTACTGAAGAACATCAGGATGCCTGATGAACCAACGTAATGCTTCAATGACTGTGATCGGTGCCGGCTCGTACGGCACCGCTCTTGCCATCACCCTGGCAAGAAATGGCCACGAGGTTGTCCTCTGGGGCCATGACCCTGAACATATCGCAACGCTTGAACGCGACCGCTGTAACGCCGCGTTTCTCCCCGATGTGCCTTTTCCCGATACGCTCCATCTTGAAAGCGATCTCGCCACCGCGCTGGCAGCCAGCCGTAATATTCTTGTCGTCGTACCCAGCCATGTCTTTGGTGAAGTGCTGCGCCAGATTAAACCGCTGATGCGTTCTGATGCGCGTCTGGTGTGGGCGACTAAAGGTCTGGAAGCGGAAACCGGGCGTCTGTTACAGGACGTGGCGCGTGAGGCGTTAGGCGATCAAATTCCGCTAGCGGTTATCTCTGGCCCAACATTTGCGAAAGAACTGGCGGCAGGTTTACCGACGGCTATTTCGCTGGCCTCTACCGACCAGACCTTCGCCGATGATCTCCAGCAGTTGCTGCACTGTGGCAAAAGTTTCCGCGTTTACAGCAACCCGGATTTCATTGGCGTGCAGCTTGGCGGCGCGGTGAAAAACGTCATTGCCATTGGCGCGGGGATGTCCGACGGTATCGGTTTTGGCGCGAATGCACGAACGGCGCTAATTACCCGTGGCCTGGCTGAGATGTCGCGTCTTGGCGCGGCGCTGGGTGCCGATCCTGCCACCTTTATGGGCATGGCGGGGCTGGGCGATCTGGTGCTTACCTGTACCGACAACCAGTCGCGTAACCGCCGTTTTGGCATGATGCTCGGTCAGGGCATGGATGTACAAAGCGCGCAGGAGAAGATTGGTCAGGTGGTGGAAGGCTACCGCAATACGAAAGAAGTCCGCGAGTTGGCGCATCGCTTCGGCGTTGAAATGCCAATAACCGAGGAAATTTATCAAGTATTATATTGCGGAAAAAACGCGCGCGAGGCAGCATTGACTTTACTAGGTCGTGCACGCAAGGACGAGCGCAGCAGCCACTAAACCCAGGGAACCTTTGTTACCGCTATGACCCGGCCCGCGCAGAACGGGCCGGTCATTATCTCATCGTGTGGAGTAAGCAATGTCGTGTGAAGAACTGGAAATTGTCTGGAACAATATTAAAGCTGAAGCCAGAACGCTGGCGGACTGTGAGCCGATGCTGGCCAGTTTTTACCACGCGACGCTACTCAAGCACGAAAACCTTGGCAGTGCGCTGAGCTACATGCTGGCGAACAAGCTGTCATCGCCAATCATGCCTGCCATTGCTATCCGCGAAGTGGTGGAAGAAGCCTACGCCGCCGACCCGGAAATGATCGCCTCTGCGGCCTGTGATATTCAGGCGGTGCGTACCCGCGACCCGGCGGTGGATAAATACTCAACGCCGTTGTTATACCTGAAAGGTTTTCATGCCTTGCAGGCGTATCGCATCGGTCACTGGCTGTGGAATCAGGGCCGTCGCGCACTGGCTATTTTTCTGCAAAACCAGGTTTCTGTGACGTTCCAGGTCGATATTCACCCGGCAGCAAAAATTGGCCGTGGCATTATGCTCGACCATGCGACGGGCATTGTCGTTGGTGAAACGGCGGTGATTGAAAACGACGTGTCGATTCTGCAATCCGTCACCCTTGGCGGTACTGGGAAAACCAGCGGTGACCGTCACCCGAAAATTCGTGAAGGCGTGATGATTGGCGCGGGCGCGAAAATTCTCGGCAATATTGAAGTTGGGCGCGGCGCGAAGATTGGCGCAGGTTCCGTGGTGCTGCAACCGGTGCCGCCGCATACTACCGCCGCTGGCGTTCCGGCACGCATTGTCGGTAAACCAGACAGCGATAAGCCATCAATGGATATGGACCAGCATTTCAACGGTATTAACCATACGTTTGAGTATGGGGATGGGATCTGATGTCCTGTGATCGTGCCGGATGCGATGTAATCATCTATCCGGCCTACAGTAACTAATCTCTCAATACCGCACCCGGATACCCCAGCTGCCGCCAGGCTTCATACACCACTACCGAAACTGCATTGGACAGGTTCATACTGCGGCTGTCCGGCACCATTGGAATACGAATTTTTTGTTCAGCGGGCAGGGCATCAAGAATGCTCGCTGGCAGGCCGCGTGTTTCCGGGCCGAACATCAGATAATCGCCATCCTGATAGCTTACGGCGCTATGTGCGGGCGTACCTTTTGTAGTGAGAGCAAACAGGCGCTGGGGATTTTCTGCTTCGAGGAACGCGCTGTAGTCATGATGACGCGTAACGGCGGTAAATTCGTGGTAGTCCAGCCCTGCGCGGCGCAGGCGCTTATCGTCCCAGGCAAATCCCATCGGTTCGATGATATGCAGACGAAAGCCGGTGTTAGCGCAAAGACGGATGATGTTGCCAGTATTTGGCGGAATTTCTGGTTCGTAAAGTACGATGTTTAGCATACTGCCCCCTTAGTGCGGGGGCAGGATAGCAGAAAATTGGTGAGCCGTGCGGCCTTTTCCCCTCACCCCGGCCCTCTCCCCAGAGGGGCGAGGGGGATACGACTATGCCGCATTCCCTTTCGCCATCGGAGCCAGCGCCGCAGGCAACTCTTTACCCAGCCCCTGCACCAACGAATCTTGCGTAATTTCACTGATCGATTTCGCGCCCGTCAGCGTCATCGCCACTTTCATCTCTTTCTCAATCAGATTCAGCAGGTTAGCCACGCCCGCCTGGCCCGCTGTTGCCAGCGCATACAGGAAAGCACGACCCAGCAGTACGGTGTCGGCACCGAGCGCAATCATACGCACGACATCAAGCCCGTTACGAATGCCGCTATCTGCCAGAATGGCGATATCACCTTTCACCGCATCCGCAATAGCAGGCAGTGCGCGGGCAGAAGAGAGCACGCCATCTAACTGACGACCGCCGTGGTTAGAAACCACAATCCCGTCAGCGCCAAAACGTACCGCATCACGCGCATCTTCTGGGTCGAGGATCCCTTTGATCACCATCGGGCCATCCCAGAAATCGCGGATCCACTCAAGGTCTTTCCATGAGATGGACGGATCGAAGTTATTCCCCAGCCAGCCGATGTAATCTTCCAGTCCGGTCGGTTTGCCGAGATAAGCCGAGATATTACCTAAATCATGCGGACGACCATTCAGGCCCACATCCCACGCCCATTGTGGGTGAGTCACCGCCTGCAGGTAGCGGCGCATTGCGGCGTTCGGGCCGCTCATACCTGAATGCGCATCACGGTAGCGTGCGCCCGGTGTTGGCATATCCACGGTGAAAACCAGCGTCGAACACCCCGCGGCTTTTGCTCGTTCCAGTGCGTTACGCATAAAACCGCGATCGCGCAGTACGTAAAGCTGGAACCACATTGGGCGCTTGATGGCGGGTGCGACTTCCTCAATCGGGCAAACGGAAACCGTCGAGAGGGTAAACGGAATGCCATGCGCATCCGCCGCTTTTGCAGCCTGAACTTCGCCGCGTCGCGCATACATGCCGCACAAGCCCACTGGAGCCAGCGCTACTGGCATCGACAATTTCTCATTAAACAGCGTCGTTTCCAGACTTAAGTCGGACATGTTTTTCAGAATACGCTGGCGCAGCGCCACTTCTGATAAATCTTCCATGTTACGACGCAGGGTATATTCAGAATATGCGCCGCCATCCATATAGTGGAACAGGAACGGCGGCAGAATGCGTTGTGCTGCGGCGCGATAATCGCTGGCTGCAGAAATAATCATGCGTTTTTCTCCCTCGAATGCTCATTATGCTCACCGGGCAGGCGGGTAATACGTGCACGGCGCGCCTGATCTTCATCGAATCTTTTCATGGTGCTGTGGACAAAACTGAGATGCGCCATCATCGCTTTACGCGCCCCGTCGGCATCCCCGGCAAAAATGGCGTCAATGACTGCCTGATGCTGCTCGGTCAGTTGTGAAAAAACGGGCGGCACGAGATACATCCGTTGACGGCTTTGCATCACCGAGGATTGCAGAACATCAAAGAAACCACGCATGGTTTGTAGCAGCACGATGTTATGCGAGGCTTCGGCAATCGCCAGATGAAAACGAACGTCCGCTTGCGAAGCGAGGTCCGGGTCTTCGCTGAGCGTTGCTTCAAAACAAAGCTGAATCTTTTCTTTGTCGCCAGGCGTGGCACGCATTGCTGCATGCCATGCGGTGCTGGCTTCAATGGCGTAGCGGGCTTCCAGAATATCGAAACTGTAATCCGGATCATCGGCCATCAGCGTTTTCAGCGGCTGGACGATGTTTTGCTCCGACCACGCGTCATGACGCCAGCGTACAAATGTGCCACCACCGCGACGACTAAGAAGTACGCCTTCGCTCACCAGTTTTGCCAGCGCTTCGCGCAGTGAATTACGCGACACGCCGAGTTGCATCGCCAGTTGGCGTTCAGCGGGCAACTTCATGCCCGCCTCCAACTGTTTTTCATCAATCAGCGCCCGCACACGGGAGGCAACTTCGTCTGACAGGCGTCTGGGTGTAGCAATCATTAAGGAATCATCCACGTTAAGACGTAAGCCTGAAGCGTGGTGATCACGCCGACCATGCAGGTGAATATCAGGCTGTGTTTGACAGTAAAGCGGAACAGATCTGACTCTTTGCCTACCAGACCTACCGCCGCACAGGCGATGGCGATGGATTGCGGGGAGATCATCTTCCCGGTAACACCGCCGGTGGTATTGGCGGCAACCAGCAACAGGTCAGAGACGCCAATTTGTTGTGCGGCCGTGGCTTGCAGAGCGGCAAACAGAGCGTTAGATGACGTATCCGACCCGGTCAGGAATACCCCCAGCCAGCCGAGGAACGGCGAGAAGAAGGTGAATGCATGACCGGTGTGCGCCAGTGCCAGCGCCAGTGTTGACGACAGCCCGGAATAGTTCGAGATAAAGGCGAATGCCAGCACCATACCGATGGAGTAGATGGGCAGCGCCAGTTCTTTCAGCGTGCTGCCGAAGGTGCTGAGAGCGTCAGACGGTTTCATCTTCAGCCAGACAACCGAGAGCAGCGCAGCAAACAGAATGGCGGTACCGGTGGCAGAGAACCAGTCGAACTTAAACACGGCGGCGTAAGCGGTGGCTTCGCTGACCACAGGCGGCATACGAGCAACCAGTTTGTCGAGATACGGCACCGGAATGTTGATCACCCATTCATAAAGTGCGCCGCCCGAAGCGAAAAGTGCTTTAAACGGCGGGATACTCCAAAGTGTTACGGTGGCGGTCAGGAACAGGAACGGTGTCCAGGCACGCAGCACCTGACCCGCCGTGTAACCTGTGTGAGCCAGCGTCATATCAACCTGCGATGCACCCAGATCGCCGAAACGGAATACGCGCACTGGCTGCCAGCGTTTGAGGAACAGCGTCAGGCAGAGCAGTGATACCAGCGAAGAGATAATGTCCGGCAGTTCCGGCCCAATGAAGTTGGAGCTGAGATACTGTGCGATGGCAAATGAACCACCAGCAACCACGACCGCAGGCCACGTCTCTTTAATACCGCGCCAGCCGTCCATAATCGCCATGATCCAGAACAGGACGATAATGGTCATAAACGGTAGCTGACGACCCACCATCTGGCCGATCTCAAAGCTGTCGATGCCTGTTACCTGTCCGGCAACCAGAATTGGAATACCCATCGCACCAAATGCCACTGGCGCGGTGTTAACAATCAGGCACAGTCCGGCGGCGTACAGCGGTTTAAAGCCCAGGCCGACCAGCAATGCGGCGGTAATCGCCACTGGTGCGCCGAAACCCGCAGCCCCTTCGAGAAATGCGCCGAAACAGAAACCGACGATCAGCATTTGCAGACGCTGGTCTGGGGTTATCGAAAGAATCGACGAGCGGATAATGTCAAACTGTCCGGTTTTCACCGAGATCTTATAGACGAACACCGCCGCAATAATGATCCACGCGATTGGCCACAAACCATAGAAGAAGCCATAAACCACCGAGGCCAGCGCATTGGCGACCGGCATTTTATAGAACAGCAAAGCCACGGCCAGGGCGATTGCTACCGTCCAGGTGGCGGCGACATAGCCTTTGAGTTTGAGCTTAATCAGCGCAAAGAAGAAAAACAGGATGGGAAGCGATGCTATCAGGCTGGAAAGCCAGATATTCCCGGCGGGATCGTAGTTTTGTTGCCAGAGATTCATTGCAGGTCTCCTGGAGTCCACGCACATCGTGTAATGAGTCTGTTGCTCATCTCCTTGTCACACGTTGTGTAAAAGTGGCACTGCCAATTTTGTAGTGTAGGGATAATGACAACGAATAGTTAATTAAATGTTATTGATTGGCAATGTTAATGTGAGTTTTAATTGGGGAACTGTGAACCAGAGTTCAGATAAGCGAAGAATTGGTAGGGCCAATTTTTTGGTGAAGGGGGATGTCTGGTAAAGAAAAGGACAATCCTCATCAGAGAATTGCCCTTAGATTGTTGACCCGGAGCGCTTATCCGGCCTACGGATGGCGCGAGAATTTGTAGGCCTGATAAGACGCGCAAGCGTCGCATCAGGCAGTCGGCACTGTTGCCGGATGCGGCGTGAACGCCTTATCCGGCCTACAGGAATGTGCAGCATCCTCCTGTAGGCCTGATGCGCGTAACGCATCAGGCAATTTGGCGTTTACCCATTCGTTAATGGATGATTACCACTGAATACCGGCACCGAGTGCGGCGGAGTATTCACCCTGGCTATTGGTACTACCTTGCAATTTGTAGACCCAACGACCATTGGCGCTAACCATCGACACACCTAAAGCAACTGCCGATTCACCGTTGTAAGTACCGCCACCAATAGAGGCCATGCTGGCACCTGGAGTGTAAGCCTGCGGCAGACCGGTCATCGCCATTGCAGAAGCGATACCACCACTCAGCTTGCTTTCAGTTTTGGACAGTTTGTTATCCATCTCAACCATGCGCTGATCGGTGTATTGCTTCGTTTCCTGCACGCTTTGCTTCAACTGCGCGTAGTTCACCGCGTCGTTGTTGTTCACGCCAGCGGAAACGTTGCTGATACGAGTCGTACCGCCACTGCCACCACCGAGGGTAATGCTGCTGTAGTCAACAGAACCGTCAGATTTGGTGTCGTAGCGCACGCCACCCGCTTCAGAAGACTTCAACTGCGCAACGTTAACCGCGTCAGTCGCGTTTTTACCTGCGGCAACGTTAGTAATACGGCGTTGATTAGTGGAAGAACCGACAGAGATCGTATTTTCTTCGTTTGCCACGGAGCCTGTACCCAGAGCGACGCTGTTGTCAGCGGCTGCAATGGAACCAGAGCCAATTGCGACGCTATCTTTACCCTGCGCGTTAGCATCGACGCCATCGGTATTGGTCTTGAAGTACTTGGTGCTACCGGTGGTCACGATGTCGCCAATACCGTTTTCGATATTAGTAACGCGAGTATCCAGATTAGTGACCTGATTGTTCAGGTTAGTAATGCTCTGGGTATTCTGGGAAACCTGCGCGTCCGTTACTTTCAACTGACCCACGTTAACCGCATCAGTATCAGCCGAACCTGCTGCGACGTTGGTAATCTGACGTTGACCGTCTTCGCTGCCCACAGAGAATTCGCCCACAGAGTTCTGCGGTGCATCCATGTTGTAACCGGTGTAGCCAGTCTGCGCGCCACGGGTAGTCTGAGAACCATTACCCATCGCAATACTGTTGGCATGGTTTGCACTTGCGTTGCTACCGATAGCAATACCGTTGATCGCATCAGCCAGAACCAGAGTGTTCAGGCCGATACCAATACCCGCATTACCATTAACGATAGTTTTCGCGCCCATTGCCAGCGAGTCTTCACCTACTGCCAGTGAATCTTCTTCCGTTGAATTAGCGTGGAAGTATTTAGTCGGCGTGGTAGCGACTGCACCAATGGCATTCTGCAACTGGCGAACCGTAACGGCGTCATGGGCTTCGGAACCATCGGCTACGTTGATGATTTGACGGTACTTGCCATCATCACCAATCGACAATGCGCCGAGTAATTCACCGTCAGTGGTGTCGTAGCCAATCTCTACGCCATTTTCCGTTACGCTGGTGTTACGAGAACCTTTAACAATTACACGGTCGGAAACAGAGCTGCTACCCAGGGCGATACCCGTGTCAACTTCGCTGATGCTGTCCTGACCAATAGCTACACTGCTGGCACCAGAGGCAACAGCGTTATAGCCTACTGCGGTAGCACCAATACCAGAGGCGCTGGCGTCGTTGAACGCTAAGCCGTCGTCGTTGGTACGCACATAGTTAATACCTGCACCATTCTCTGCGATGTACGTCGTGTCGGTGTTTCCGGCAAGCTGATTGATGATTTGGCTATTCTGCTCGATCAGCAGGTTAGCGGCATTCAGTTGGGAACCGTTGACGGCGTCGGTGCTACCCGCTTCAATCAGACCATCAGCCACATTGGTGATTTTGCCGGCTTTGCCTTCATGGTTGGCGCTGTAGGCACCCGCAGCGTCATCCCACAGCAGGGCATTATCATCGAGCGCATCCAGAGCTGCACCGACGTTGTTGTAACTTCCACCCGCGATTGTATAAGTTGGCGCAGCGATAGAACCGTCAGCGTTAACTTCTGCGTTACCCCCCAGGGCATCAGCAATGTACTTATTGGTGTCGTAGAGTTGCGAACCGTTAATGGCATCGCTGCTGGTATTAGAAACTACACCATCTGCGACGTCAGTAATGACGCTGGCGGTGCCACCGTGTTTGGCGCTGAATTTATTGGCGGTAGTATCCCAGAGCAGAGCATCACCGAGCGAAGCGCTAAATGACGTGTTAATGGCTTCCAGTGCAGCACCGACGTTAGTGTAGGCCTTACCACCAATAGTGTAGGTTGGTCCGGTTAATTCGCCCGTATCGCTGATATCGGCACCACCGCCAAGATAGGTCGTAAAGGAATCAGCTAAACTATAAAGTTGTGAGCCATTAATGGCATCAGAACTGTTGGCTAAGATGTCACCATTTGCAACGTTGGTAATTTTGCTGGCGGTTTTGAGTGTTCCGTGTGCAGCACTGAATGCACCCGCTGCATCACTCCACAGCAGAGAGTCATCACCGAGACTGTCAACAGCGTCAGTCAGGTTGGTGATATTGGTGGTGTTAGTGGCGATATTGGTGGTATTCGTCGCCACGTTATCGTTGGTGGTTTTCAGCTGAGAGCCGTTAACGGCATCGGTGCTGTTAGCCGTCAGGTCACCGGCTTTGACGTTGGTGATTTTGCTGGTGGCATCAGTACCGTGCGCGGCGCTGAATGCTGTACCCTTCCAGAGAAGAGCATCATCCTTAAGGTCGCCAACGGAATCCGTCAGGTTGGTGATATTGGTGGTGTTAGTGGCGATATTGGTGGTATTCGTCGCCACGTTATCGTTGGTGGTTTTCAGCTGAGAGCCGTTAACGGCATCGGTACTGTTAGCCGTCAGGTCACCGGCTTTGACGTTGGTGATTTTGCTCTCTGCATCAGTGCCGTGTGCTGCGCTGAAGGCGTTTTTGGTATCATTCCAAAGCAAAGAGTCCTGCTTCAGGTCATACAATTGCGAGCCGTTAACCGCATCTTTACTGGTTTCTGAAATGACGCCATCTTTCACATTGATGATTTTGTTTTCTGCTACGGTACTGGCAATCGTACCATCGGCATTTTTGACAATATAACTGGCGCTGAAAGCCCCATTAGATGAGTCCCGGTGCAGGGTTTCATTGTCAAGGTACTGGAGTGCTTCACCAACGTTATTGAAATTCTTTTTCTTCAGTTGATAAGACATCCCCATTATTGTTCCGTTACTGGCTACATCTGCTCCGCCTCCCAGCCTGTCTGCTACCGAGCGGCTAATGGCGTAAAGCTGTGAACCGTTAATGGCTTCTTTACTGTCCGTTGAGATTGTACCTGCCGCCATATTGACGATGCGACGCTGTGCTGAACCAGAGCCTACCGACACTACGTTGTCTTCACCTGCTGTAGAGTTTGCACCAATCGCGACGGAATTATTCCCTCCTGCAGAGGATGAACTTCCCAATGCAAGACTGTTTGATCCATCCGCAGAACTTCCTGTCCCGATCGCAATAGCATTTGCGGTTGATGCGCTGCTGTTCTGGCCTAATGCGATGGTGTTTGTGTTTGATGCTTGCGCATTTTGCCCAAAGGCAAGAGCATTTGCCCCAGTAGCCGCTGCTGTATATCCCAGGGCAACAGAACCTTCACCTGTTGAATTACTGTTTGCACCTAATGCCAGACTGTTTTTGCCTCGAGCTTTCGCGTTAGTACCTACAGCCGTCGCATTTTCAGCGGCTTCGCTTTCTGCGCCAATCGTAATGGCATTCGCTGCACTGGCAAGTGATTGTCTGCCTAAAGCGAGGCTGTCTGTGCCGCTAGCTACACTGCTGCGTCCCAGGGCAATCGCGTTTTCTTCAGATGCGACGCTACTTGCTCCCAGCGCCATTGAATATTTTTTTGACGCATTGGCAGAGTCACCGAGGGCGATGCTCATAATCTCTGTAGCTTTAGTGGCATTTCCCAGTGCAATGGCTTTCTCGCCTGCCGCACTACTGCCTCTCCCCACTGCAATGGCATTCAAACCAGCAGCATTGGATTTATCCCCTTGCGCGATCGAATAATCACCACCCGAATTCGCATATCGCCCGAACGCTATCGAAAATCCCCCACCAGCATTTGACGATGCGCCCATAGCGATACTTCGTTGACCTGTTGAGACGGCATTAACGCCGAATGCCATTGAAGCATCGCCAATTGCATGGGTCATTGCGCCAATAGCAGAACTCCAGGCTCCTTCAGCGAAAGATTTATAACCTACAGCAGTACTGGCCCCATCGGCGCTTGTAAAGGCATTTGCCCGTGACTCCTGGCCTATAGTAACCCAGCCAGTTCCTGTTCCAACAGGTGTACCAGGTTCATTACCTGTTGCCAGCGCCCCAAACGACGACAACAACCCACCCGCAACCAGTGCAGAAATTAACAGCTTACTGCGCCCAGATTTCTTGCCACGGCTTTTTGCCGTTTCGCTGGCGACGTTGTAACTGCCCGTTGCCGGATTCCAGATAACTTTAAATATTTTGTTCATTATTGATGCTCTCTATTCCTTGATATAAGCGCAGAAGCTGCATTTATTTTTTGCTTTTTCGCTGCTGAGATGCAGCAGAGTGAAGGTCGTCGAACTGAAGATTTGCCATATTGATGGCGAGTTTCAGGTATTTCAAATTATTGGGTGATACGCCTTTCAGCGTCAGGTTAATGTCTTGCCATTGACCTGGTAATAATTTCAGTGAGGAGTTCATTGAAGTGCTGAAAAGTAATTGCTGCCATTTTGCTAAGTCTTTAGCGTCGGCAGGTTTTTCATTTCCCCACGTGGCATGGAAACCAATATTAGATACGGGAACGCTTAATAAGTTGACCAGTGAAATACGAATGACGCTGCCATTTTCCACGGCATCAATAGACAATATGCGTCCTGCTAAACCGACTGAGCCGTTATTTAAAATGAAGTATTGTGTTTGTGCTGGGTTAAATTCAGTGAAGACGAATTCATCCTGCTTGTCCTTGACTGATTTCACGACGCTGGCAAGCGTTTGGGTACTGGTTATGATGCTATTTTGTTGTTTTTCAAAAATTTCAATTTTACTTTTATATTGCTCTTGCTGCGTTTTTAGCGCGTCTATTTGACTTTGTTGCAACGCTTGCTGTTTGGCAAACTGGTCGATTGAGTTTACTTTTTCAATATAGTCACACCCCGTTAATGCGCAGAGTGATGATATTGTTAACATGCTTGATAGTGCTTTTCTTATGCTCATAGGATGAATTCCTTTTCATAATCCTGATGTGTTAATGACTACGATATAATTATTTTTTATATGAATGATTTAATGTTTCGCATTCACAATGAAAATGTATGAGAGAATTTTTGAGTTAATGAGCATTGAGAATATGTTATTAAATGTCAAATTGTTTGGTTTTGTCGATGATAATGAGTAAATCGCGCGAATTTTAATGATCAGTGTCAATCAATGTCAAATGGTTAACGGAGTAAAAGCGAAGAGGGTAAGGCGTTAATATTTATATGGTGGATGTTTTGAGAAAATAAATGTGATTTTTGTTGAGAAATACAAATAATTAAGCATTGATATATGAGTAATCATATTTAATATTTATATATAACGCTTTTATTACGCAACATATTTTCAGAATTTGACTTGCGACGCTTATGCAAGCAATCGGGCAACATGGAGCATGCAATGGTAAGAATGTTTGGTATTTGAAACAGGCTCCTGCATATGCCAGCAAGAGCCTGTAGAAATGTGGGAACAGTGGTTACATGGCGCTGAAGGGAACTTAAAACGCAGTCTTTGAGAACCCGGTCATCTCTTCCAGGCCCATTTCACGGCCCAGTGCGGTCATTGGGTGCACAACCACCAGTCCGCGAACACTCTTCTTCAGCTTGCCCATATCAGCTTGTTCTTTTTTGGTAATCGCGCGCTGGAACGGCATCTTCATCAGCTTTTGTGCTTCTTTACTGAGTTTCTGGCTATGAACTTCGCGCAGACGGGCAATTTCAGCTTCCAGCGTGGCTTTCTCTTTTTCCAGCTCGGCATATTTGTCTGCGGCTTCAACCAGCGACAGGTCAGCCTGCTGGTGGCGGATGGCGTCCAGACGATCGCTGAGACGTTTGATTTCGTTTTTTTCGACTTCTTTCATGTGATGGCTTCTGATAAAGATAAATTTATAGTCCCTAGTATGCGCGACGGGGTGCTTTGTTCACAACTGATGGTGTTGTAATAGTTTTGTTGGGCAACAAATCTTGTGTTCGTAAATTTCATAATTTATTGATTAATAAGAGTATTCTTTGTTGTTGGGGGAGGGCGTTGTGGATTTCGCACGTTTTCCTTAATGTCATTCAGTTCGGGATCTAAACTAAAATTGGCGGCCGCGCATTCCCGGCGCGGGGTAATACGGAGATATTATGATGGGCAAAATAGGTGAAAACGTTCCGCTTTTTATCGATAAAGCCGTAGATTTCATGGCATCAAGTCAGGCGTTTCGGGAGTATCTGAATAAACTTCCCCCTCGTAACGCGATTCCGTCCGATATACCTGAGGAAAGCGTGCCGTTATATCTCCAGCGTCTGGAATATTATCGCCGACTTTATCAGCCGAAGCAGGTTGAGAAGCAGTAATCACTTACTTTTGAAAGGCTTTTTTTAAGCTGATTTTGGAAATCAGCTCTGTCAGTGAAAGGACCATTGTTGAACGCACAGCTTGTTGGTAACGCTGAATTTGCATCGCATACAAACTGGAATCCGTTGGTTCAAATTGTGGCGGCGGTGGGATCGCCGCCACGCAGTGCAGCTCGCCAAATGGCCCAATAATTTCATCATCGGTAAAGGCGTATTCGTTACCGTCGTGGTTCAGCTCTTCACGCAGCGCCATCAAGAGTTCCGCATCTTCATATTCGTTGCGGCTAATCACGCCAAGCCCATAAATCAGCTTTAAGCGCACGGAAAGGTCGCCCAGCGGACCATCGCCGTCGAGTAACGGTTCTACAGCATACTTCACCGCGTAATCGTCTTTGCGGAATACCTGAAGCACCAGAAGATTCACCGCCTCGGTCAGGAGATCAACGGCGGTGATCAAAAAGCTTCGCACGGTTTTGCCAGCATTCAGACGCTCAAGCACACGGTTTTCAAAGGCCTGGGTTTGTTCCATTGTTGCCTGCATATCTGACAATCTGTTGTTCAGGCGCAGGGTTTTCTGCGCCTGGTCTACCATTATTTTGCGTTATAAGCCGTGACTGCTTCGGCGACTACCTCGCTGTTAGCATCAAGCCCAGAAATTTGCGCCAGCGCTTCCTGCGGGCCTTTCTCGGTAATCAGTGCCGCCAGTTCCTGGGCCTGCGGATCATCTTCACTACGGAAATGCATCGCGGCGGCGATACCTTCAATCAGATTTTTGTGCGGCAAACCGTACTCCAGCGTACCCAACAGCGGTTTTACCAAACGATCGCCAGCGCTCAGTTTACGCAGCGGCTGACGCCCTACACGCTCCACATCATCCTTCAGATACGGATTTTCAAAACGACCGAGGATTTTCTGGATGTATGCTGCATGTTTGTCAGCATCAAAGCCATAGCGCTTGATCAGCACAGCGCCGCTTTCTTCCATCGCACCTTTTACCACTGCACGGATTTTCTCGTCGAGAATCGCATCACGAATGGTCTGATGGCCCGCCAGTTTTCCGAGGTACGCGGTTATAGCATGGCCCGTGTTCAGGGTGAAGAGTTTACGTTCGACAAATGCCATCAGGTTATCTGTTAATTCCATACCTGGGATATTCGGCAGTGTGCCTTTGAACTGGGTTTTATCGACAATCCATTCGCTGAAGGTTTCGACTGTCACTTCCAGCGGATCGTTAGTTGCAGAAGCGGAAGGCGGTACGATGCGGTCAACGGCGGAATCGACAAAGCCAACATGCTCTTCTACCCACGCTTTGGCGTCTTCCGGCAGGGCGTTCATCACATGGCCTTTCAGCTGCGTGGTGCCGCGTACCATGTTTTCACAGGCGATGATGTTCAGCGGGGATTCATTACCTTGCTCTTTACGTTTCACCAGCCCTTTAGCGATGGCAGGAGCTATACGTTCCAGCACGACCGGGCCAACGGCGGTAGTGACTAAATCAACCTGAGCAATCAGGTCAACGACATCATCACCAATGCTGCTGACGGCATTTACACCGGAAACGGTATCCACCTGCTCGGTTTCGCCGACCACATGAACCTGATAGCTATGACGGGCATTCAGGGCATCAAGCACCACCTGATTTACATCGGCAAACGTCAGTTGGATACCCGCGTCCGCCAGCAGTTTACCGATAAAGCCACGACCGATATTACCTGCGCCAAAATGTAATGCTTTCATAGTATTAACCTTCATCAATGTTTTTACCCGAGAGGCTGGGGTGAGGCATTTCCCTCACCCAAACCCTCTCCGTGAGGAGAGGGGCAGCGCCGGATGCGGCGTAAACGCCTTATCCGGCCTACAAGAACGTGCAAATTCAACAAACTGCGCCTTGTTTTGTAGGCCTGATAAGCGTAGCGCATCAGGCAATTAGCCCCACCGTCTCCATGTGGAGAGGGTGGGATTGGATTACTTACGACCTGCCAGCAGTTCCAGCACTTCATCCACGCTGGTGGTGTGTGCCAGACGCTCGATGACAGACTCATCATCCAGTGCATTGGTCAGGCTGGTGATAACCTGAATGTGCTCGTTGTTACGGGCTGCAATACCAATCACCAGACGGGCAATGTCATCTTCTTCTTCACCGAAGCGCACGCCTTCCGGGTACTGGCAGAACACCACGCCCGTTTTCAGCACGCGATCTTTCGCTTCAACCGTACCGTGCGGCACTGCGATAGACTCACCCAGATAAGTCGGGGTCAGTTTTTCACGGTCCAGCATCGCCTGTACGTATTCCGGCTCAACATAACCGCCTTTCACCAGCTGTTCGCCAGCAAAACGAATCGCTTCTTCTTTGGTTGCCGCTTTGCGACCGAGGAAGATGTTCTCTGCACCGAGCTTAAACAGGTTAGCGTTAGAATCGTCAAAGCTGTCTTTCAGGCTGTCTTTTACTTTTTCTTCGTTTTCAGTATGACGCTGGGCAGCAACCAGACGTTCAGTCAGGCTGGTGTACAGGCCGCTGTCGAGGAAGTTAGTCAGCGAAATATGCTGTGCCTGCGGAACCTGGCGCATAGCGCGTTCGGTCAGATCACGGTGAGTGATGACCAGGTCCACATCCGGCGGCAGGTTGTTGATCGCGCTGTTAGTAACAGAAATCTGCGACAGACCTGCATCCTGAATTTTCTTACGCAGAACGCCTGCGCCCATCGCACTGGAACCCATACCGGCGTCACAGGCAACGATGATTTTACGTACGTGGCTCAGGTCGTTAGTCACATCGCCAGCAGACAGCGGAGACGCGCCTTTAGACTCAGCTTTCATTTCCTGAACGCGACGTGCTGCAGCTTCAATATCATCTTCTTCTTTTACTTTGCTGGTTTTCAGCAAAATAGCAGAGACAACGAAGGACACTGCCATCGCCGCACACACACCCGCGATGTTAGCGAAGTAAGCACCTTTTGGCGTCATCGCCAGTACCGCGAGGATAGAACCCGGAGATGCCGGAGAAACCAGACCACCGCCCAGAATAGTCAGCGTGAACACGCCAGTCATACCGCCGAGGATAACGGCCAGAATCAGACGCGGATTCATCAACACATACGGGAAGTAAATTTCGTGGATACCACCCAGGAAGTGGATGATTGCCGCACCGCCCGCAGACTGTTTAGCGCTACCACGACCAAAGAACATGTACGCCAGCAGCACGCCCATACCTGGACCTGGGTTAGCTTCAATCAGGAAGAATATGGATTTACCCATCTCATGGGACTGCTGAATACCCAGCGGCGAGAAGATACCGTGGTTAATGGCGTTGTTGAGGAACAGGATTTTCGCTGGCTCAACAAAGATGGACGCCAGCGGCAGCATGTCATGGACAACCATGAAGTTAACGCCCGCAGCCAGCATTTTGGACAGGGCTTCAACCAGCGGACCAATCCCCATGAATGCCAGAATAGCGAGGATCATCCCCATGATACCGGCAGAGAAGTTGTTCACCAGCATCTCAAAACCGGATTTGATTTTACCGTCTACCCAGCGGTCGAAATGCTTAATGCACCAGCCACCCAGCGGACCTGCAATCATAGAACCGAGGAACATCGGCATATCTGCGCCGACGATAACGCCCATGGTGGTGATGGCACCGACTACGCCGCCACGTTCGCCGCCTACCAGCTTACCACCGGTATAACCGATCAGCAGCGGCAGGAGATAGGTGATCATCGGCCCGACCAGCTTCGCCAGCGTTTCGTTCGGTAACCACCCTGTTGGAATAAATAACGCGGTGATGATACCCCACGCGATAAACGCGCCGATATTCGGCATCACCATGTTGCTGAGGAAACGACCAAAGCTTTGCACTTTGATCTTAATATCGGATGACATAAAAACACCCCTTCTTATGTTTGCTGTCGCGCAGGCTGGAAGCCCGAGGTTTTTTGTTAATGTGGCGGCAGAGGTAGCCGGACCTTGTAGATACTGCGAAATCTGGCACTGAATCGGTTAACTGTCCAGTTGATGGCCTTTTGTGTGATGTTAGTCACATAAATATAGGGGGTAGAGAGGTAATTGACGTGATGTTCATCACAAAATGCTTGTGTAAAAAAGCAACAAGACGGTGATTTTCGCTAAAAATGGCATTTAAATGTGATTAATATCACATTTTTGTTTTGACGGTTTGTTGAATCTTTGTGATCTGAATCACAAGATATTTTCTTACGGCGTTCACCTGATGTGATCTACAGCATGTTATTTCTTAGTCATAAATTCGTTATGTAACTAAGCAACTCATCACATCTAAAAATTATTCTTCGGTGTTATGGCGAGAATCGCAAACCCGGATTATTGTCAAATAATCAGCCTGACTCCCCTCTGGCTGCCAGCCCATAACAACTCTGATAAGCGTGAATTCGAGGCAGCTATGTTTCTAAACTATTTCGCGTTGGGAGTGCTGATCTTCGTCTTTCTGGTGATTTTTTATGGAATCATCGCGATTCATGACATCCCTTATCTGATTGCCAAAAAGCGCAACCATCCCCATGCCGACGCTATTCATACGGCGGGCTGGGTGAGCCTGTTTACTCTGCACGTTATCTGGCCGTTCCTGTGGATCTGGGCGACGCTCTATCAACCGGAGCGTGGCTGGGGCATGCAGTCGCATGCTACGCCGCAAGAGAGGGGGCCTGACCCGGACATCGCTGCGCTTTCTGACCGTATCTCCCGGCTGGAACATCAACTCGCCGCCGAGAAAAAACCTGACTACTCCACGTTTCCGGAGATCTAATCATGGATCTGTTGATTGTCTTAACTTACGTGGCGCTGGCGTGGGCAGTATTTAAAATCTTCCGCATTCCGGTGAATCAGTGGACGCTGGCGACGGCGGCGCTCGGCGGTGTGTTTTTGGTGAGTGGTCTGATTTTGTTGATGAACTACAACCATCCTTACACTTTTACGGCGCAAAAGGCAGTGATAGCTATCCCCATTACGCCACAGGTGACGGGGATCGTGACTGAAGTCACCGATAAAAATAATCAGCTTATTCAGAAGGGCGAGGTGCTTTTTAAGCTCGACCCGGTACGTTACCAGGCGCGAGTAGACAGACTTCAGGCTGATCTGATGACGGCGACGCATAACATCAAAACGCTGCGGGCGCAGCTCACTGAAGCGCAGGCTAACACCACTCAGGTTTCAGCGGAGCGCGATCGGCTGTTTAAAAATTATCAACGCTACCTGAAAGGCAGCCAGGCGGCGGTGAATCCGTTCTCGGAACGTGATATCGACGATGCGCGGCAGAATTTTCTCGCGCAGGATGCGTTAGTGAAAGGCTCGGTGGCGGAGCAGGCGCAGATCCAGAGCCAGCTCGACAGCATGGTTAACGGCGAGCAATCGCAGATTGTGAGCTTAAGAGCGCAACTTACTGAAGCAAAATATAATCTTGAGCAGACAGTCATTCGCGCGCCAAGCAATGGCTACGTTACTCAGGTACTGATCCGCCCTGGTACATACGCAGCTGCCTTGCCGCTGCGTCCGGTGATGGTCTTCATCCCCGAGCAAAAACGGCAAATTGTCGCCCAATTTCGGCAAAACTCGCTGTTACGTCTGAAACCCGGCGATGATGCGGAAGTAGTGTTTAACGCACTACCTGGGCAGGTGTTCCACGGCAAACTGACCAGTATTTTACCTGTCGTGCCAGGCGGTTCGTATCAGGCGCAGGGGGTACTGCAATCATTAACGGTCGTGCCCGGCACGGACGGTGTGCTGGGAACCATTGAACTGGATCCTAACGATGATATCGATGCCTTACCCGACGGCATCTACGCCCAGGTGGCAGTTTACTCCGACCATTTCAGCCATGTTTCGGTGATGCGGAAGGTACTGCTAAGAATGACCAGTTGGATGCATTATCTTTATTTGGATCATTGAGACTTATATCACCTGTGTTTTGCGTGAGCCTGGGCCATACTGATATTTTTCCTCGCACAAAGGACTCGGCATGAAACTCGTCGGTAGCTACACCAGCCCGTTTGTACGCAAACTTTCTATTCTGTTGTTAGAAAAGGGCATAACTTTCGAATTTATTAATGAACTGCCCTATAACGCGGACAATGGCGTGGCGCAATTTAACCCGTTAGGGAAAGTGCCGGTGCTGGTGACCGAAGATGGCGAATGCTGGTTTGATTCGCCGATCATCGCTGAATATATTGAATTAATGAATGTCGCTCCGGCGATGTTGCCGCGCGATCCGCTGGAGTCGTTGCGGGTGCGCAAAATTGAGGCGCTGGCCGACGGCATTATGGATGCCGGGCTGGTGTCGGTGCGTGAACAGGCGCGTCCGGCGGCGCAGCAGTCTGAAGATGAATTGTTACGTCAGCGAGAGAAAATCAACCGCAGCCTGGATGTGCTGGAAGGATATCTGGTCGATGGCACGCTCAAAACCGATACGGTCAATCTGGCGACTATCGCCATTGCCTGCGCCGTTGGATATCTCAATTTCCGCCGCGTTGCGCCAGGCTGGTGTGTCGACCGCCCACACTTAGTCAAACTGGTCGAGAATCTCTTTAGCCGCGAAAGCTTCGCTCG
The DNA here is from genome assembly GCF_005845405.1 of Escherichia sp. E4930. Lineage (NCBI taxonomy): Bacteria > Pseudomonadati > Pseudomonadota > Gammaproteobacteria > Enterobacterales > Enterobacteriaceae > Escherichia > Escherichia sp. E4930. Next base: position 160,925 of record NZ_VCDZ01000009.1, read on the forward strand.
CACCGAACCGCCAAAGGCTTGATGCGCGATATGTCCTCCTGACGCTTCTCACGTTACAATCCGTGGTTATGTTAAACGCCCTTCTCCGTGCGAGAGGGCCTTGATGAGCCTGGTTTCCTATGACAACCGAAACGCGTTCCCTCTATAGTCAGCTTCCAGCTATCGATCGCTTATTGCGTGATAGTTCTTTCCTTTCTTTGCGTGATACTTATGGCCATACCCGTGTCGTGGAGCTGCTGCGTCAGATGCTCGACGAAGCGCGGGAAATGATTCGTGACAGCCAGTCGCTGCCTGCATGGTGTGAAAACTGGGCGCAAGAGGTTGATGCTCGTCTGGCGAAAGAGGCGCAGAGCGCGCTGCGTCCGGTGATCAACCTGACGGGAACCGTGCTGCATACCAACCTTGGGCGAGCTTTACAGGCGGAAGCCGCGGTGGAAGCCGTTGCGCAGGCTATGCGTTCGCCAGTGACCCTCGAGTACGATCTGGATGACGCCGGACGCGGGCATCGCGATCGTGCGCTGGCGCAGTTGTTATGTCGCATCACCGGCGCAGAAGATGCCTGTATCGTCAATAACAATGCGGCGGCGGTGCTGCTGATGTTGGCAGCAACTGCCAGTGGTAAAGAAGTGGTGGTTTCTCGCGGCGAACTGGTGGAGATTGGCGGCGCGTTTCGTATTCCTGATGTCATGCGCCAGGCGGGCTGCACCCTACACGAAGTAGGGACCACCAACCGCACGCACGCGAATGATTATCGTCAGGCGGTGAATGAAAATACCGCACTGTTGATGAAAGTACATACCAGTAACTACAGCATTCAGGGGTTCACCAAAGCGATAGACGAAGCGGAACTGGTGGCGCTCGGCAAAGAACTGGATGTTCCCGTGGTGACTGATTTAGGCAGTGGTTCGCTGGTGGATCTCAGTCAGTATGGTTTGCCAAAAGAGCCGATGCCGCAGGAGTTGATTGCGGCGGGCGTCAGCCTGGTGAGCTTCTCCGGCGACAAGCTGTTAGGCGGGCCGCAGGCAGGGATTATCGTTGGTAAAAAAGAGATGATCGCGCGTTTGCAGAGTCACCCGCTGAAACGTGCATTACGTGCAGATAAAATGACTCTCGCGGCGCTGGAAGCCACGTTGCGTCTTTATTTACACCCTGAAGCACTGAGTGAAAAATTACCGACCCTGCGTCTGCTTACTCGCAGTGCAGAGGTCATTCAAATCCAGGCGCAACGGTTACAGGCACCCCTTGCCGCTCACTATGGCGCGGAGTTTGCGGTACAGGTTATGCCATGCCTTTCGCAGATTGGCAGTGGTTCGCTGCCGGTGGATCGTCTGCCGAGCGCGGCATTGACGTTTACGCCTCATGACGGACGCGGTAGCCACCTTGAGTCATTAGCTGCTCGCTGGCGTGAATTGCCGATTCCGGTGATTGGGCGCATTTACGACGGGCGTCTGTGGCTGGACCTACGCTGCCTCGAAGATGAGCAACGGTTTTTGGAGATGTTGTTGAAATGATTATTGCGACTGCCGGACACGTTGACCACGGCAAAACGACGTTATTACAGGCGATTACGGGCGTAAATGCTGACCGTCTGCCGGAAGAAAAGAAGCGTGGGATGACCATCGATCTCGGCTATGCCTACTGGCCGCAGCCAGATGGACGCGTGCCTGGTTTTATCGACGTTCCCGGTCATGAAAAGTTTCTTTCCAACATGCTGGCGGGCGTTGGTGGTATCGATCACGCGCTGTTGGTGGTGGCGTGCGATGACGGCGTGATGGCACAGACCCGTGAACATCTGGCGATTTTGCAGCTGACCGGTAACCCGATGCTGACAGTGGCACTGACCAAAGCCGATCGCGTGGACGAAGCGCGTGTTGATGAGGTTGAACGCCAGGTAAAGGAGGTGCTGCGGGAATACGGTTTTGCTGAGGCAAAATTGTTTATCACCGCAGCGACCGAAGGACGGGGAATTGATGCCCTGCGTGAACATCTGCTTCAGTTGCCGGAACGCGAACACGCCAGCCAACATAGTTTCCGCCTCGCTATCGACCGCGCATTTACCGTAAAAGGTGCCGGGCTGGTGGTCACCGGTACGGCGTTAAGCGGGGAAGTGAAGGTAGGCGATTCACTATGGCTGACGGGTGTAAATAAACCGATGCGCGTGCGTGCGCTGCATGCGCAAAACCAGCCAACAGAAACCGCCCATGCCGGGCAGCGTATCGCGCTTAACATCGCGGGTGATGCGGAAAAAGAACAGATTAACCGTGGCGACTGGCTGCTTGCCGATGTGCCGCCAGAGCCGTTCACACGGGTGATTGTCGACCTTCAAACTCATACACCGCTGACCCAGTGGCAGCCGCTGCATATTCACCACGCCGCCAGCCACGTTACGGGACGCGTTTCGCTGCTGGAAGATAACCTTGCCGAACTGGTGTTCGACACGCCGCTGTGGCTGGCGGATAACGATCGCCTGGTGCTGCGCGATATCTCTGCCCGCAACACGTTGGCGGGGGCGCGCGTGGTGATGCTTAACCCGCCGCGTCGGGGTAAACGTAAGCCGGAATATCTGCAATGGCTGGCGTCACTGGCACGCACACAAAGTGATGCCGACGCACTGACCGTTCATCTGGAGCGCGGTGCGGTTAACCTTGCCGATTTCGCCTGGGCGCGTCAGCTCAATGGTGAAGGGATGCGCGAATTACTGCAACAGCCGGGCTATATTCAGGCTGGTTACAGTTTGTTGAACGCTCCAGTTGCCGCCCGCTGGCAACGTAAAATTCTCGACACATTAGCAACTTATCATGAGCAACATCGCGATGAACCTGGTCCAGGACGCGAGCGTCTGCGGCGCATGGCGTTGCCGATGGAAGATGAAGCACTGGTGCTGTTGCTGATTGAAAAGATGCGCGAAAGCGGTGACATTCACAGCCATCATGGTTGGCTGCATCTGCCGGATCACAAAGCGGGATTTAGCGAAGAGCAGCAAGCCATCTGGCAAAAAGTGGAACCGCTGTTTGGCAACGAGCCGTGGTGGGTGCGTGACCTGGCAAAAGAGACGGGAACTGACGAACAGGCAATGCGCCTGACACTACGCCAGGCGGCGCAGCAGGGGATAATTACGGCGATCGTTAAAGATCGTTATTACCGTAACGATCGGATTGTCGAGTTTGCCAATATGATCCGCGATCTCGATCAGGAGAGTGGTTCAACCTGCGCGGCGGATTTCCGCGATCGCTTAGGTGTTGGTCGAAAACTGGCAATTCAAATTCTGGAATATTTTGACCGCATTGGTTTTACGCGTCGTCGGGGAAATGATCATTTATTGCGTGACGCATTATTATTTCCGGAAAAATAAGGAAATGATTAATTAAGTTTTAAAATAAATTAATACAAAATTCTTATGAATTTAAAAAAGCACATTGTTTAATGAATACAATGTGCTTTTTATTAGATTAATTTTGCCAAACAATAATACTGATCATATTTTCGAATGAAAATCCTCAGTAAGCTGCCCGCCCTTTTTTACACTTTCAGGAGTGTGTTATGGCAGCTTCAACCTTTTTTATTCCTTCTGTGAATGTCATCGGCGCTGATTCATTGGCTGATGCAATGAATATGATGGCAGAATATGGGTTTCGCCGTACATTGATTGTCACTGACAGTATGTTAACGAAATTAGGTATGGCGGGCGATGTGCAAAAAGCACTGGAAGAACGCAATATTTTTAGCGTTATTTATGATGGCACCCAACCTAACCCCACCACGGAAAACGTCGCCGCAGGTTTGAAATTACTTAAAGAAAATAATTGCGATAGCGTGATCTCCTTAGGCGGTGGTTCTCCACACGACTGCGCAAAAGGTATTGCGCTGGTGGCAGCCAACGGCGGTGACATCCGCGATTATGAAGGCGTTGACCGCTCTGCAAAACCGCAGCTGCCGATGATCGCCATCAATACCACGGCGGGTACGGCCTCTGAAATGACCCGTTTCTGCATCATCACTGACGAAGCGCGTCACATCAAAATGGCGATTGTGGATAAACATGTAACTCCGCTGCTTTCTGTCAATGACTCATCTCTGATGGTCGGTATGCCGAAGGCACTGACCGCCGCAACGGGTATGGATGCCTTAACGCACGCTATCGAAGCGTATGTTTCTATTGCCGCCACGCCGATCACTGACGCTTGTGCACTGAAAGCCGTGACCATGATTGCCGAAAACCTGCCGTTAGCCGTTGAAGATGGCAGTAATGCGAAAGCGCGTGAAGCAATGGCTTATGCCCAGTTCCTCGCCGGTATGGCGTTCAATAATGCTTCTCTGGGTTATGTTCATGCGATGGCGCACCAGCTAGGCGGTTTCTACAACCTGCCACACGGTGTATGTAACGCCGTTCTGCTGCCGCACGTTCAGGTATTCAATAGCAAAGTCGCTGCTGCACGTCTGCGTGACTGCGCCGCTGCAATGGGCGTGAACGTGACAGGTAAAAACGACGCGGAAGGTGCTGAAGCCTGCATTAACGCCATCCGTGAACTGGCGAAGAAAGTGGATATCCCGGCAGGCCTACGCGACCTGAACGTGAAAGAAGAAGATTTCGCGGTTCTGGCGACTAATGCCCTGAAAGATGCCTGTGGCTTTACTAACCCGATCCAGGCAACTCACGAAGAAATTGTGGCGATTTATCGCGCCGCAATGTAATCATCATTCTCCTGCGGCTGGCGTGTTGTCAGCCGCTATCTCAAAATTTGCGATTTTTGAGATAGTTTCTTTAGTCTGCTATACACTATCTCAATATTGCGCTTTTTTGAGATAAGTAAATGGCTATCAAATCACCTCCCAGACTGATTCCTTTATCACACTTATCGGGTGAGGAACTCCAGGCCCACTTGCGCTTTAACCGGGTTACCGATGAAAAAGGACGTTATCTGCCTTTTGATGAGTTGCAGTACCGCATCAAAAAAGGGGAAAACATTGAAGTGGCGTGGACGCTTACCCGACAGGCGCGCAACGCGGCGATCCAGCGAATCAATTATTGCAATGAAGCGGGTGAGCAGGCCGGATTCAACATTACGCCAGTGATTGGAGAAGCGTGCGAGCTTGTCGACAAACATGCAACCGCGCTGGCGCTGAAAGATCAGACTGAACGGTTACGCGGGGCGGGCGCCGAGTTAAGCCAGTTACGCCTGGAAGAGCCGATTACCAGTTCCCAACTGGAAGGTGCGAATACCACGACGCTGGTGGCGAGAAAAATGCTGGAAACAGGGCGGGCACCGCGCACTGAAGACGAGCATATGATTGCGGGAAATGCCCGGCTGATGGCGGAAATTCCGCAATTACTCACAGAACCGCTTACACCTGCGCTTATACGTCAGTTACATGCTATTGGTATGGGAGGAATAAATGACGCGAAATATCGTCCGAGTGAATTTCGTGAAACAGATGATGTCGTGATCGCCGATTATGACGGCAATATTGTGCACCAACCGCCCGCTGCGGCATTGTTGCCGGAACGACTGGAAAAAGTTTGCCGGTGGTTAAACAGCCATGAAGGGTATATTCATCCGCTGGTCCGCGCCTGCATTCTGCATTTTATGCTGGTCCATGAACATCCGTTTCGCGATGGCAACGGGCGCACCAGTCGGGCGCTGTTTTACTGGTATATGCTGAAATCGGGCTACGATGTCTTTAAATATATTTCCATCAGCCGTTTGCTTCATGTTGCACCAGTCAAATATGCCGCCAGCTACCAGTACACTGAATCAGATGGTATGGATCTGACTTATTTCCTTGAATATCAGGCGGGTGTCATTAAACGTGCTGTGCAAAACTGGCAGCAGCATATTGATGAAATTATGCAACGAAGCGCAAAACTTGACCGCCTATTGTTTAGTTCTGGTGTGCTTAGGCGACTGAATCCGCGTCAGGTGACGCTTCTGAATGTGATGCTCGCCAATCCGGGGAAAGAGTACACAGTTTCTGAAACCAGCGCGAGTCTGGGCGTCTCTGATAATACAGCGCGAACTGATTTACGGACGATTGTTAAAGAAGGATTTGCGCAAGAGAAGAAAATTAATGACCAGCAAGTAGTATACGTCGCACATTACCCGCTGTAGTCCTTGCCAGTAAATTCGTGATAGCCGTCGTAAAGCTGTTACCGACTGGCGAAGATTTCGCCAGTCACGTCTACCCTTGTTATACCTCACACCGCAAGGAGACGATCATGACCAACAATCCCCCTTCAGCACAGATTAAGCCCGGCGAGTATGGTTTCCCCCTCAAGTTAAAAGCCCGCTATGACAACTTTATTGGCGGCGAGTGGGTCGCGCCCGCCGATGGCGAGTATTACCAGAACCTGACGCCGGTAACCGGGCAGCTGCTGTGCGAAGTGGCGTCTTCGGGCAAACGAGATATCGATCTGGCGCTGGATGCTGCGCATAAAGTGAAAGATAAATGGGCGCATACCTCGGTGCAGGATCGCGCAGCGATTCTGTTCAAGATTGCCGATCGGATGGAGCAGAACCTCGAGCTGTTAGCGACGGCTGAAACCTGGGATAACGGCAAACCCATTCGCGAAACCAGTGCTGCCGATGTGCCGCTGGCGATTGACCATTTCCGCTATTTCGCCTCGTGTATTCGGGCGCAGGAAGGCGGGATCAGTGAAGTTGATAGCGAAACCGTGGCTTATCACTTCCACGAACCGTTAGGTGTGGTGGGGCAGATTATCCCGTGGAACTTCCCGCTGCTGATGGCGAGCTGGAAAATGGCTCCCGCGCTGGCGGCGGGCAACTGCGTGGTGCTGAAACCCGCACGACTTACCCCGCTTTCTGTACTGCTGCTAATGGAAATTGTCGGTGATTTACTGCCGCCGGGCGTGGTGAACGTGGTCAACGGTGCGGGCGGCGAAATTGGCGAATATCTGGCGACTTCAAAACGTATTGCCAAAGTGGCATTTACTGGCTCAACGGAAGTGGGTCAGCAGATTATGCAGTACGCCACGCAAAACATTATTCCAGTAACCCTGGAGCTGGGCGGCAAATCGCCAAATATCTTCTTTGCTGACGTGATGGATGAAGAAGATGCCTTTTTCGATAAGGCGCTGGAAGGCTTTGCATTGTTTGCTTTTAACCAGGGCGAAGTCTGTACCTGCCCAAGCCGTGCTTTAGTGCAGGAGTCTATCTACGAACGCTTCATGGAACGCGCCATCCGCCGTGTTGAAAGTATTCGTAGCGGTAACCCGCTCGACAGCGTGACGCAAATGGGCGCGCAGGTATCTCACGGGCAACTGGAAACCATCCTCAATTACATTGATATCGGTAAAAAAGAGGGCGCAGATGTGCTTACCGGCGGGCGGCGCAAGTTGCTGGAAGGCGAGCTGAAAGACGGTTACTACCTTGAACCGACTATTTTGTTTGGTCAGAACAATATGCGTGTTTTCCAGGAAGAAATATTTGGCCCGGTGCTGGCGGTAACCACCTTCAAAACGATGGACGAGGCGCTGGAGCTGGCGAACGACACACAATATGGCCTGGGCGCAGGCGTCTGGAGTCGTAACGGCAATCTGGCCTATAAGATGGGGCGCGGCATTCAGGCCGGACGCGTGTGGACCAACTGTTATCACGCTTACCCGGCACACGCAGCGTTTGGCGGCTACAAACAGTCGGGCATCGGACGCGAAACCCATAAGATGATGCTGGAGCATTATCAGCAAACCAAGTGTCTGCTGGTGAGCTACTCGGATAAACCGTTGGGGCTGTTCTGATGTAAGAAGCGGGTCGCATTGGGTATTCATTGCCTGATGCGACGCTTGCGCGTCTTATCATGCCTACGGGGGGTATATGTTTACACCTGACCGTAGGCCGGATAAGGCGTACACGCCGCATCCGGCATAAACAAAGCGCACGTTGTTACAATTTACGTTTTAAACCTACGTGCGCAATAACCCAGACTACGCCAACAGAAGTGCGTTTCTGGGGCGTGTTTTGCCAGGAGTTTAATCTCGCGTTTCGATGGTGAGCGGGTGAACCAGGCCGTAAATCACCATTGGTGTTCCGAGACCAATCAATAATAAACGGTAGATAATTGAAGGTTTAATACGCTTAATCTGTACTGTGGATGTTTTACTGGAGTTATTCATTAGTCGGGCCAATAGTTCCATTATTTCAATATGATAAGCCTCGTTCTGTTGAAAAACCAGACAGCACATTTCAGAAAGTATATAAAAAACAATATGTCGTTATATAAATAAGCAAATTGCACCTCAGAAAAACGCTCCTTATTATACGGTAATTATTTTTATATTCTCTGAGGAAAATATGTTCCTGGATTATTTTGCACTGGGAGTGCTTATTTTTGTATTTCTGGTGATCTTCTATGGGATCATTATTTTACATGATATTCCCTACCTTATTGCCAAAAAACGTAATCATCCTCATGCCGACGCCATTCATGTTGCTGGTTGGGTGAGTCTTTTTACGCTGCACGTTATCTGGCCCTTTTTGTGGATTTGGGCCACGCTTTACCGCCCGGAGCGGGGATGGGGAATGCAAAGCCATGATTCATCCGTTATGCAACTGCAACAGCGCATTGCCGGGCTGGAGAAACAGCTCGCCGACATGAAAGCTCCTTCTACCGAGTAATATTTATGGATTTACTGATTATTTTGACCTATGTGGCTTTCGCATGGGCAATGTTTAAGATTTTTAAAATCCCCGTGAATAAATGGACCATCCCTACAGCGGCACTGGGCGGCATATTTATTGTCAGCGGCTTAATTCTATTAATGAACTATAACCATCCATACACCTTTAAAGCGCAAAAAGCGGTTATTTCCATTCCGGTTGTTCCGCAGGTGACGGGGGTAGTAATTGAAGTGACGGACAAGAAAAATACGCTGATTAAAAAAGGTGAGGTGCTGTTCCGACTGGACCCGACGCGTTATCAGGCACGGGTAGATCGGCTGATGGCGGATATCGTCACCGCAGAACATAAGCAGCGGGCATTGGGCGCAGAGTTAGATGAGATGGCGGCGAATACCCAGCAGGCAAAGGTCACGCGGGATAAATTCGCTAAAGAGTATCAGCGTTACGCACGCGGCAGCCAGGCGAAAGTAAACCCGTTTTCAGAACGGGATATCGATGTGGCGCGGCAAAATTATCTGGCGCAGGAAGCTCAGTGAAGTCTTCGGCGGCGGAACAAAAACAGATCCAGAGCCAACTGGATAGCCTGGTGTTGGGTGAACATTCACAAATCGCCAGCCTGAAAGCGCAGCTTGCGGAAGCAAAATATAACCTTGAGCAGACGGTAGTGCGTGCGCCGAGCGACGGTTACGTGACTCAGGTACTGATTCGTCCAGGAACGTATGCCGCGTCTCTGCCGCTGCGTCCGGTAATGGTGTTTATACCCGATCAGAAACGACAAATTGTGGCGCAGTTCCGTCAGAACTCCTTGCTGCGACTGGCTCCCGGCGATGATGCGGAAGTGGTGTTTAATGCCCTGCCAGGTAAGGTATTCAGCGGTAAACTGGCAGCCATCAGTCCAGCTGTTCCCGGCGGGGCTTATCAGTCGACCGGCACCTTACAGTCGTTAAACACAGCGCCGGGTTCAGATGGCGTTATCGCGACTATTGAGCTGGATGAGCATACTGATTTGAGCGCTTTACCAGACGGTATTTACGCCCAGGTGGCGGTCTACTCTGATCATTTCAGCCATGTTTCGGTTATGCGCAAAGTGCTGTTACGCATGACCAGTTGGGTGCATTACCTTTATCTCGACCATTAATCTTTGTTTTCCGCCGCTTGTTCAGGCCGCAGTTGCTGCGACTGAGCAAGCTGGTGGCGAATTTCACGCAGCATTTCATCCAGCACATACTGGACCCGCCAGGGCTGGTATTCCCGTTTACGGAAGATAGCCACCAGATCCAGCCACCATTCATACGGTTGCTGAAAGCAGGGGATCAGCGTGCCGTCTTGCAGGTCGCTCTGCACACTTTTGTCTGGCGCAAACACAATCCCCAGGTGATTTCGCGCCAGCTCCAGCGCCGACTGAGTATTGTCACAGACGTAATTTCCCTTAACACGATAATCACGTACTTCTTTACTTCCGGCGACGTTGAAGCGCCAGATATTCGCGTCATCGATCATCATCGAGTCGATCAAAATACATGAGTGATGTTCAAGTTCGTCTGGTCGGCTAATGGGGTGTTTTCCAAGATAAGTTTGGCTGGCATAGGCGGTTACTGCATATTGCGTAATAAAACTGGCAACCAGCGATTCATCTTTTGGTGGCGCGTAGCTGATTAAAACATCACAATCATCAGGAAATTCGACGCCTTCATAAAAGGCATTACGCTCAAGATTGCAGGTTTTTAGCGATAAGGTGATTTCACCGATATCTTTAATTTTGTCGATAACGTGTTTGGATAAATAGGTAATAATGCCAGTTGGTGCGTAGATGGTAACCCGACCACGTTTCTCATGCTTATAATCTGCAATAAAATTATTAAGCTGCTCGTTTCTGTCGAGCATATCATTAATGTACGGTAATAGCGCGGTGCCAAAAGGCGTCAGCATCAATTGCCGTGTGGTTCTGTCAAAGACTTTTAAACCCACTTTTGATTCAAAATCAGCAAGATATTTACTGACATTGGCCTGCGCGATGCCAAGCACGGTAGCTGCATGGCTGATATTTTCACTGGCAGCGATTACCGAGATAATTTTTAACTCCCGGTACTTGAGTTGTAATTTTGTCATCGCAACAGTCCAATTTATATATGATTTTATATATTACTATATAAATATGAATCTTGCACCGGAGAAATTGTAAGCATTACTATGCCGACTCTTTTTTATCTTAATTTAAAATGGAATGTCGGACATGTTAATTAACCGCAATATTGTGGCGTTATTTTTTATGCCTTTTATGGCAAGTGCAACTGCTGCAGAATTATCCGTTGGTGCTGGTGCAGTTTATAATGAATCGCCTTATCGCGGTTATAATGAAAATACCAAAGCAATTCCGCTGATCAGTTATGAGGGCGATTCTTTTTATGTCCGCCAGACGACGTTAGGTTTTATTCTGTCGCAAAGTGAAAAAAATGAACTTAGCCTGACCGCATCCTGGATGCCGCTGGAATTTGATCCTGCCGATAATGACGACCATGCTATGCAACAACTCGATAAGCGTGACAGTACGGCAATGGCGGGAGTTGCCTGGTATCACCATGAGCGTTGGGGGACCGTGAAAGCTTCTGCGGCGGCTGATGTTCTGGATAACAGTAACGGTTGGGTAGGTGAGTTATCGTTATTCCACAAAATGCAGATAGGTCGCCTGTCGCTGACACCTGCTCTTGGCGTTCTCTATTATGACGAGAATTTCAGTGACTATTACTATGGCATTTCAGAGAGCGAGTCTCGTCGCAGCGGTCTGGCGAGTTATACCGCGCAAGATGCCTGGGTGCCTTATGTCAGCCTGACGGCAAAGTACCCCATCGGAGAACACGTCGTATTAATGGCGAGTGCCGGATACAGTGAGCTGCCAGAAGAGATTACTAACAGCCCAATGATTGACCGTAATGAAAGTTTTACTTTTGTCACCGGCGTGAGCTGGCGTTTTTAATTGACTGGGTAGAAAAACTGACCGGAATCATCTCGGGTATTCCCCTATGAAAAGTGCGGCATTGATAATCATTTTCAATATCATTTAATTAACTATAATGAACCAACTGCTTACGCGGCATTAACAATCGGCCGCCCGACAATACTGGAGATGAATATGAGCTATACCCTGCCATCCCTGCCGTATGCTTACGATGCCCTGGAACCGCACTTCGATAAGCAGACCATGGAAATCCACCACACCAAACACCATCAGGCCTACGTCAACAACGCCAATGCGGCGCTGGAAAGCCTGCCAGAATTCGCCAACCTGCCGGTTGAAGAGCTGATCACCAAACTGGACCAGCTGCCAGCAGACAAAAAAACCGTTCTGCGCAACAACGCTGGCGGTCACGCTAACCACAGTCTGTTCTGGAAAGGTCTGAAAAAAGGCACCACCCTGCAGGGCGATCTGAAAGCGGCTATCGAACGTGATTTCGGTTCCGTTGATAACTTCAAAGCAGAATTTGAAAAAGCGGCAGCTTCCCGCTTTGGTTCCGGCTGGGCATGGCTGGTGCTGAAAGGCGATAAACTGGCGGTGGTTTCTACTGCTAACCAGGACTCCCCGCTGATGGGCGAAGCCATTTCTGGCGCTTCCGGCTTCCCGATTGTGGGCCTGGATGTGTGGGAACACGCTTACTACCTGAAATTCCAGAACCGTCGTCCGGACTACATCAAAGAGTTCTGGAACGTGGTGAACTGGGATGAAGCTGCGGCACGTTTCGCGGCGAAAAAATAATCGCATCTTGTCTGCTGTAATGAGGCGTTGACGCCTCGTGTCAGCATAAAAAACAAACCATCGTGCATAACGGTGGTTTTTTTGTGATCAATTTCAAAAGAAAAACAATGATCCTATAAAATTAAAACGATGTTTCAATTGGTGTGGTGTTGATCACTTTTATTGCCATGATGAATGTCTATCTTCGTTTCCATCAACACTGATGCTCCGTTAAGGAACGTCGCATCAGCCTATAAAAATATGCCAACAGGTGATGGAAATGCAGATAAAACGCACGATAGAGAAAATCCCGGGGGGGATGATGCTCATCCCGCTGTTCCTTGGCGCACTGTGTCATACCTTCTCGCCGGGGGCGGGGAAATATTTTGGATCATTCACTAACGGGATGATTACTGGCACGGTGCCTATCCTGGCGGTGTGGTTTTTCTGCATGGGGGCGTCTATCAAATTAAGCGCGACGGGAACAGTGTTGCGTAAATCCGGTACGCTGGTGGTAACCAAAATTGCCGTTGCGTGGGTGGTTGCGGCCATTGCTTCGCGCATTATTCCTGAGCACGGTGTCGAAGTTGGATTTTTTGCCGGGCTTTCAACGCTGGCGCTGGTGGCGGCAATGGACATGACCAACGGCGGTCTGTATGCCTCTATCATGCAACAGTACGGCACCAAAGAAGAGGCCGGGGCATTTGTGTTGATGTCGTTGGAATCTGGTCCGCTAATGACGATGATTATTCTGGGAACCGCCGGGATTGCTTCGTTTGAACCGCATGTTTTCGTTGGCGCAGTATTGCCGTTCCTGGTGGGCTTCGCGCTGGGGAACCTTGATCCTGAATTGCGCGAGTTTTTTAGCAAAGCGGTGCAGACGCTGATTCCGTTCTTTGCCTTCGCGCTGGGCAATACCATTGATTTAACCGTGATTGCCCAGACAGGTTTGTTGGGGATCCTGTTGGGTGTGGCGGTGATTATCGTGACCGGTATTCCGTTGATTATTGCCGATAAATTGATTGGCGGTGGCGATGGCACTGCCGGAATTGCCGCCTCCAGTTCTGCCGGGGCCGCGGTGGCAACGCCGGTACTGATTGCGGAAATGATCCCGGCCTTTAAACCGATGGCGCCTGCGGCAACTTCGTTGGTGGCGACGGCGGTAATTGTGACTTCGATTCTGGTGCCAATTCTTACCTCTGTCTGGTCACGTAAAGCCAAAGCCAGAGCGGCGAAGATCGAAATTCTGGGTACGGTGAAATAATCTCTCTTTTTCCATATCATCGCCGGATGAATTGACGTTCATCCGGCGTTTTACCTTAAATAACAAATACCTCATCAATCGTCCGACATTCGCTTTCTGTTAACTCCCCACCGGCATTGCGCGACACTCCTGTGCAGTAACCAAACTTACGTGATACCACCGTCTTGATGGTGGTGACAAAATCTTCACCGATGGCGTAGATGGACATATAAGTACCAATCTGTTGCTGAATATCTTGTAAAGCTGCCAGGTCGCCGCGTTTGAAGGCTTCGCGGGCTTCGACAAACAGCTCTGGCATAACGTTATTTAAGCCAGAGATTATCCCCGCGCCGCCAGCCAGCAAATTAGGAATGAAATATTCGTCATACCCCGAAAGCACCGCAAAATCAGGACGCACAGCCTGAGTTGCCTGAATCATGCTGCGGGTGTGTGACTGGCAATCGACAGTATCTTTAATTCCGGCAAACTCAGGAAACTCACTCGCCAGTGTGGCGACCAGGTCTGGGGTTAAATCACAACCGGTCCGCGCCGGGAAGTTATATGCGAACCATTTGCCCTGTAATTCGCGACCCAGATGGCGGAAATAGCTTAATAATTGCTTCGCCGTCTGGCCGTAGTAATAAGGCGGGAGGATCATCACCGCATCGTACCCAACGCGATACGCTTCTTGCGCCATAACCAGTACATCATGTGTGCATGTGGACGAGACGTTGGCCACCATTTTTAGCGTGCTCATGGCTCGTGCTTCACGAATAAGCATGAGCCTCTCTTCCAGGGTGAAGGAGGCAAACTCACCAATACTTCCCATTAGCAATATCACATCGATGTTAGCGTTAGTGAGTCGCTGCAGATGCTGCTTCAGTCCGTTAAGGTCTACATTCCCGTCTTTATCCATCGGCGTGATGGAAGGACACCAGACGCCAGAAAACTGTAATTTATCAGCCACGCGGTAAACTCCTCATAATGAAATGGTGTTTCAAAAACATCTCATTGATAACATGTCTACAGTTTTGTCATGTGAACCGTGCTCTCATTTTGCGCGCCTGACATAAAATAAATATGGTCTAATGGGGAAATTTCTCGGTGGAGAGGGAACAGATGCGATATCCGGTTGATGTATACACAGGCAAAATTCGGGATTATCCGGAAAGCCGTCCAAGTGCAATTGCGAAAATGCAGGTCGATGGTGAGTTGATGCTGACAGAACTGGGGCTGGAAGGCGACGAGCAGGCGGAGAAAAAGATTCACGGTGGGCCGGACAGGGCGCTGTGTCATTATCCTCGCGAGCATTATCTCTACTGGGCGCGGGAATTTCCGGAACAGGCAGAGTTGTTTGTTGCACCTGCGTTTGGTGAAAACCTCTCAACCGACGGTCTGACGGAAAGTAATGTTTATATTGGCGATATTTTCCGCTGGGGAGAGGCGTTGATTCAGGTCACCCAGCCGCGCTCTCCGTGCTACAAACTCAATTACCACTTTTATATCAGTGATATAGCGCAGCTGATGCAAAACACGGGTAAAGTGGGCTGGCTGTATAGCGTGATTGCGCCGGGGAAAGTGTCTGCGGACGCGCCGCTGGAGTTGGTTTCCCGCGTTAGCGATGTGACCGTGCAAGAGGCTGCCGCTATCGCATGGCATATGCCGTTTGATGATGAGCAGTATCACCGTTTGCTTTCCGCAGCCGGGCTATCGAAAAGCTGGACGCGAACGATGCAGAAACGCCGACTTAGCGGTAAGATTGAAGATAATTCACGGCGGTTGTGGGGGAAATAACCCCCGGAGAGTAGGCCTGATAAGACGCGACCAGCGTCGCATCAGGCATTCTGCTCAAATGCCGGGTGCGGCGTAAGCGCCTTATCCGGCCACAAATGTTGCCCTTTGCGCAGTAAAGAGTAGGCCTGATAAGACGCGATCAGCGTCGCATCAGGCATCATGCTCAGACGCCGGATGCGGCGTAAATGCCTTATCCTGCCTACAAATACGGAGTTTAACTCCGCTTATACAGCGGCAGCCAAATCACCAGACGTAAACCGCCCAGCGGGCTGTCTTCCGCTTTCACCCAACCACGGTGCTGCTGAATGGCGGTTTCGACAATCGCCAGCCCCAAACCTGTACCGCCAGATTCACGATCGCGCGCTTCATCTGTACGATAGAACGGGCGGAAAATCTGTTCGCGATCTTCCGGGCTAACGCCAGGACCATCGTCGTCCACCGTAATGGTGATACCGTCTTTATCTACCGCAAAGCCCACTTCAATCTTCGTATGGGAATAACGCAGAGCATTACGAACAATGTTTTCCAGCGCACTTTCCAGCGCGTTCGGGTTGCCGTACAGCGGCCACGGCCCTGGCGGGAAGTTAACCGTAAACGACTTGCCCATTTGCTCGGCTTCGAACGCCGCGTTATCCAGCACTTCACTCCACAACTGGTTGGCTTTGATGGTTTCGCTCACCAGCGCGTTTTTCTGCTGATTACGTGACATCACCAACAGGTCGTTGATCATGCTGTCCAGACGCTGGGCTTCGGTTTCAATACGCTCCAGTTCCTTGCTTTCACCACTACGACGACGCAGTAACGCCGTACCCAGTTGCAGACGCGTCAGCGGGGTGCGCAGCTCGTGAGAGATATCAGAAAGCAGACGCTGCTGAGAGGTCATCATGCGCTCCAGCGCGGTCACCATCTGGTTAAAACTGGCACCTGCGGCAAGAAATTCTTGTGGCCCCGCTTCCAGTTCCGGGTGTTGGCGTAAGTTCCCCTGGGCAACTTCATCGGCAGCGTTTTTCAGCTTACGAGCCGGTTTTGCCAGACTCCAGGCCAACCACAACAGCAGTGGTGTACTGACCAACATAGTGACAATCAGCAGCAATAGCGGGCGGTCAAACAGTAAGTTTATGAAATCGGATTGAGAACTGCTGGCCGGACGAATCAGATAAAGCTGGTAATTATCTTCGCCATCACGCACGGAGAATGGACCGACCAGTTCCACGCGACCATACTTTTTCTTCTGCGGATGATCGGCGTTATCGGCCTGACCAATAAAGTTGCGAATGATCTGCATTTCGCTGCGTTCAGCGCCGATCACGCGGCCTTCAGTGGTCACCAGTAATAAACGCTGGCCTGGTGGCGCCCACTTATCAATGGCCCGGAACAGGCGACGCCACCACATTAAATCGTTGGGTGGATCGTTCGCCAGTTCCGCTTCGACATGCTGCTCAATCATCAGCCCCTGACGCTGTTCGCTATCCAGAAGCTCGGTCATCTGGCGAGAGTCGAGCTTGGGTAACATCAAAACCAGCATCAACACCAGCGCCAGCGTCAGCCAGAAGATGGCGAAGATGCGCGCGGTTAAGCTGCCTATCATGAAGCGGAAACCATCAGATAGCCGCGACCACGCAATGTTTTAAACCACGGATGACCGTCTTTACGATCCGGCAGCTTACGACGCAGGTTGGAAATATGCATATCGATAGCACGGTCGAAAGGCGTCAGGCGTTTGCCCAGTACTTCCTGGCTTAAATGCTCGCGAGAAACCACCTGACCCAGATGCTGCGCCAGTAGGTAGAGCAGGGTAAATTCAGTACCGGTTAACTCCAGTGTTTGCCCGTCGAAGCTGGCTTCCTGACGGCCTGGATTCAGCACTAAGGCGTCAACTTCCAGCGTCGGCGAACCATTATCGCTGTTCTGCTGTTGCTCGCTCCAGTGCGAACGGCGCAGGATCGCGCGAATACGCGCAACCAGTTCACGATCGTTAAACGGTTTCGGGAGATAGTCATCCGCACCCAGCTCAAGGCCGAGGACGCGATCAAGTTCACTGCCGCGAGCCGTCAACATAATGACTGGCGTCTGGTGTGTCTGGCGAAGTGCTTTCAGCGTATCGATACCATTTTTCTTCGGCATCATCACATCAAGCAAAAGTAAATCAATGCTGTCGTCCAGAAGAGCAAGCGCTTGTTCCCCGTCGTGGGCAACAATCACGTTGAAGCCTTCCATCTCGAGCAGCTCCTTTAACAGGGATGTCAGCTCTCGGTCATCATCAACTAACAGGATTTTATTCATTGTTTAAATACCTCCGAGGCAGAAATTACGTCATCAGACGTCGCTAATCCATGACTTTACGTTGTTTTACACCCCCTGACGCATGTTTGCAGCCTGAATCGTAAACTCTCTATCGTTGAATCGCGACAGAAAGATTTGGGAGCAAATGATGCGCATAGTTACCGCTGCCGTCATGGCCTCAACGCTGGCAGTCAGTTCATTAAGCCACGCTGCTGAAGTCGGTTCAGGCGATAACTGGCATCCGGGAGAAGAACTTACACAGCGCAGTACGCAGAGCCATATGTTCGACGGCATAAGTTTAACCGAACATCAGCGTCAGCAGATGCGAGATCTTATGCAACAGGCCCGGCACGAACAGCCACCTGTTAATGTTAGCGAACTGGAGACAATGCATCGCCTTGTCACCGCAGAAAATTTTGATGAAAACGCTGTGCGCGCACAGGCAGAAAAAATGGCGAACGAGCAAATAGCTCGTCAGGTTGAGATGGCAAAAGTCCGCAACCAAATGTATCGCCTGTTAACGCCGGAGCAGCAAGCGGTTTTAAACAAGAAACATCAACAACGAATGGAACAGTTGCGCGACGTGACGCAATGGCAAAAAAGTTCATCGTTGAAGCTATTGAGTAGTAGCAACTCACGTTCCCAGTAGTAAACCCTGTTTTCCTTGCCATAGACACCATCCCTGTCTTCCCCCACATGATGTGGGGGTTTTTTTATCCGCAATTTGCCTGTTACTTGATGCATTGCAGATGATTTGCATCCGTTATACTACCGTCAGTTGATAGCGGGAGTATTTATGAATCAATCTTATGGGCAGCTGGTCAGTCGGGCGGCGATTGCTGCAACGGCGATGGCTTCGCTGTTATTACTGATTAAAATTTTTGCATGGTGGTATACCGGATCAGTGAGTATTCTCGCTGCGCTGGTGGATTCGCTGGTGGATATCGGCGCGTCATTAACTAACTTATTGGTCGTGCGTTACTCACTACAACCTGCCGACGATAATCACTCCTTTGGTCACGGTAAAGCTGAGTCGCTCGCCGCGCTGGCGCAAAGTATGTTTATCTCCGGCTCCGCGCTGTTCCTGTTTTTGACCGGTATTCAGCATTTGGTTTCTCCGACACCGATGAAAGACCCGGGTGTTGGGGTTATCGTGACTATTGTGGCGCTAATTTGTACGATTATTCTTGTCTCGTTTCAGCGTTGGGTCGTTCGCCGGACGCAAAGCCAGGCAGTGCGGGCAGATATGCTACATTATCAGTCTGATGTTATGATGAACGGCGCGATTTTGCTGGCGCTGGGATTGTCCTGGTACGGCTGGCATCGTGCTGATGCCCTGTTTGCTTTGGGAATCGGCATCTATATTTTATATAGCGCGTTACGCATGGGGTATGAGGCGGTCCAGTCATTATTGGATCGCGCGCTGCCCGATGGCGAACGACAGGAAATTATTGATATCGTGACTTCCTGGCCGGGAGTTAGCGGCGCT
This sequence comes from Escherichia sp. E4930, assembly GCF_005845405.1. Lineage (NCBI taxonomy): Bacteria > Pseudomonadati > Pseudomonadota > Gammaproteobacteria > Enterobacterales > Enterobacteriaceae > Escherichia > Escherichia sp. E4930. Next base: position 180,097 of record NZ_VCDZ01000009.1, read on the forward strand.
CACGATCTTCGCACGCGGCAGTCAGGGCCGACCCGCTTTATTCAGATTCATTTGGAAATGGAAGACTCTCTGCCTTTGGTTCAGGCACATATGGTGGCGGATCAGGTAGAGCAGGCTATTTTACGGCGTTTTCCTGGTTCAGATGTGATTATCCATCAGGATCCTTGTTCCGTCGTACCCAGGGAGAGTAAACGGTCTACGCTTTCATAATCCGTACAAAAGAGAGCCAGACCCGCATTTTGTGTATAAAATACCGCCATTTGGCCTGACCTGAATCAATTCAGCAGGAAGTGATTGTTATACTATTTGTACATTCGTTGGATCACTTCGATGTGCAAGAAGACTTCCGGCAACAGATTTCATTTTGCATTCCAAAGTTCAGAGGTAGTCATGATTAAGAAAATCGGTGTGTTGACAAGCGGCGGTGATGCGCCAGGCATGAACGCCGCAATTCGCGGGGTTGTTCGTTCTGCGCTGACAGAAGGTCTGGAAGTAATGGGTATTTATGACGGCTATCTGGGTCTGTATGAAGACCGTATGGTACAGCTAGACCGTTACAGCGTGTCTGACATGATCAACCGTGGTGGTACATTCCTCGGTTCTGCGCGCTTCCCGGAATTCCGCGACGAGAACATCCGCGCCGTGGCTATCGAAAACCTGAAAAAACGTGGTATCGACGCGCTGGTGGTTATCGGCGGTGACGGTTCCTACATGGGGGCAATGCGTCTGACCGAAATGGGCTTCCCGTGCATCGGCCTGCCGGGCACCATCGACAACGACATCAAAGGTACTGACTACACCATTGGTTTCTTCACGGCATTGAGCACCGTTGTTGAAGCTATCGACCGTCTGCGTGACACCTCTTCTTCTCACCAACGTATTTCCGTGGTGGAAGTGATGGGCCGCTACTGTGGCGATCTGACTCTGGCTGCAGCTATTGCTGGTGGCTGTGAATTCGTTGTGGTTCCGGAAGTTGAATTCAGCCGTGACGATCTGGTAAACGAAATCAAAGCCGGTATCGCGAAAGGTAAAAAACACGCGATTGTGGCGATCACTGAACATATGTGTGACGTCGACGAGCTGGCACACTTCATCGAAAAAGAAACTGGCCGTGAAACCCGCGCAACTGTGCTGGGCCACATCCAGCGCGGTGGTTCTCCGGTGCCTTACGATCGTATTCTGGCTTCCCGTATGGGCGCTTACGCTATCGATCTGCTGCTGGCAGGTTACGGCGGTCGTTGCGTAGGTATCCAGAACGAACAGCTGGTTCACCACGACATCATCGATGCTATCGAAAACATGAAGCGTCCGTTCAAAGGTGACTGGCTGGACTGCGCGAAAAAACTGTATTAATGATTTCGGAAAAAGGCAGATTTCTTTAGCCTGAAACCGATGACAGAGGCAAAATGCCTGATGCGCTTTGCTTATCAGGCCTACATGAATTCTGCAATCTATTGAGTTTGCAAGCTTTTGTAGGCCGGATAAGCTGCATCCGGCATGAACACAGCGCACTTTGTCAGCAATATGAGGCGGATTTCTTCCGCCTTTTTAACTCCCCCATATATACCCGCAAGTTATAGCCAATCTTTTTTTATTCTTTAATGTTTGAATCCCTTTCTGGCACGCTTTGTTCATCACAACACAACATAAGAGAGCCGGGCGATGAACAAGTGGGGCGTAGGGTTAACTTTATTGCTGGCAGCGACCAGCGTTATGGCAAAGGATATTCAGCTTCTTAACGTTTCGTATGATCCAACGCGCGAACTGTACGAGCAGTACAACAAAGCCTTCAGCGCCCACTGGAAACAGCAAACCGGCGATAACGTGGTGATTCGCCAGTCGCACGGCGGTTCGGGTAAACAGGCGACGTCGGTAATCAATGGCATAGAAGCTGATGTCGTCACGCTGGCGCTAGCCTATGACGTGGATGCCATTGCTGAACGTGGTCGTATTGATAAAGAGTGGATCAAGCGTCTGCCGGATAACTCCGCACCTTATACTTCTACCATTGTCTTCCTGGTGCGTAAGGGGAATCCGAAGCAGATTCACGACTGGAACGATTTGATTAAGCCCGGTGTTTCGGTGATCACCCCGAACCCGAAAAGTTCTGGTGGTGCACGCTGGAACTACCTGGCAGCCTGGGGATACGCCCTGCATCACAACAACAACGATCAGGCAAAAGCGCAGGAATTCGTGCAGTCGTTGTATAAAAACGTCGAAGTACTGGATTCCGGCGCGCGCGGTTCAACTAATACCTTTGTTGAGCGCGGCATTGGCGACGTGCTGATTGCCTGGGAAAACGAAGCTCTGCTGGCGGCGAATGAACTGGGGAAAGATAAATTTGAAATCGTCACGCCGAGCGAGTCTATTCTCGCAGAGCCTACGGTGTCAGTTGTCGATAAAGTGGTAGAGAAAAAAGGCACTAAAGAGGTGGCGGAAGCTTACCTGAACTATCTCTACTCGCCAGAAGGCCAGGAGATTGCGGCTAAAAACTACTATCGTCCGCGCGATCCTCAGGTAGCGAAAAAATATGAAAATGCCTTTCCGAAGCTGAAGTTATTCACCATTGATGAAGAGTTCGGTGGCTGGACGAAAGCGCAAAAAGAGCATTTCTCTAACGGCGGTACGTTTGACCAAATCAGCAAACGTTAATTTTGTTGAAGGCAATCAGACCCGGTGGCATCTCGCGACCGGGTTTTTTATTTGTCACGATTTTGCGTTACCCTTGCATCTCTTTGAGGTACAGGGAAAAAAAGATGAAAAAAGCAGGTCTTCTTTTTTTAGCGATGATGGTTATCGCTGTTGCTGCCGCAGGCATTGGTTACTGGAAATTGACCGGTGAAGAGTCGGACACGTTGCGCCAGATTGCCCTTGAGCAATGTTTACCCAACCAGCAGCAAAACCAAAACCCTTCGCCATGTGCGGAAGTCAAACCCAATGCCGGATATGTGGTTTTAAAAGACCTTAACGGTCCTCTGCAATATTTGTTGATGCCAACGTATCGTATTAACGGCACTGAAAGTCCATTGTTAACCGATCCTTCAACGCCTAATTTCTTCTGGTTAGCCTGGCAGGCGCGTGATTTTATGAGCAAAAAATACGGCCAGCCAGTCCCCGATCGCGCGGTATCTCTGGCGATTAACTCCCGTACCGGGCGCACGCAAAACCATTTTCATATCCATATCTCTTGTATTCGTCCTGATGTGCGCGAACAACTGGATAATAATCTGGCGAATATCAGCACCCGTTGGTTACCGCTGCCCGGTGGGCTGCGTGGGCATGAATACCTGGCACGTAGGGTAACTGAAAGCGAGCTGGTAAAACGGAGTCCGTTTATGATGCTGGCAGAAGAAGTACCAGAGGCTCGGGAACATATGGGCAGTTACGCGCTGGCAATGGTGCGACAGAGTGATAACTCGTTTGTATTGCTGGCGACGCAGCGCAATCTGCTGACGCTGAATCGTGCTTCAGCCGAGGAACTTCAGGATCATCAGTGTGAGATTTTGCGTTAAAGCGAGGAGTTGTTAAGGAAAGCTAAGTGCCGGATGCGATATCCGGCACCAGTCAGACTTAAGCCTGTTTAGCCGCTTCTGCAGCTTTAACGATCACTGCAAAGGCGTCAGCTTTCAGAGAAGCACCGCCAACCAGCGCACCGTCGATGTCCGGCTGAGCGAACAGTTCTGCGGCGTTAGACGCGTTTACAGAACCGCCGTACTGGATGATCACTTGTTCAGCGATGTTAGCGTCAACTTTAGCGATGTGGTCACGGATAAATTTGTGAACAGCCTGTGCCTGCGCCGGAGTTGCAGATTTGCCAGTACCGATTGCCCATACTGGTTCGTAAGCGATTACCGCACCTTCGAATGCCGCAGCACCCTGAGTTTTCAGTACCGCGTCGATCTGACGTGCGCAAACTTCTTCAGTTTTGCCCGCTTCGTTTTCAGCTTCGGTTTCACCGATGCACAGAACCGGAGTCAGACCCTGCTCTTTCAGCACCGCGAATTTTTTCGCGATCAGTTCGTCAGACTCTTTGTGGTAAGTACGACGTTCAGAGTGACCGATGATGATGTACTGTGCGCCGATGTCTTTCAGCATAGCAGCAGAGGTTTCACCAGTGAATGCGCCGGACAGGTTCAGGTCCACGTTCTGCGCACCCAGCATGATGTGGCTGCCTTCAGCTTCACGCTTCGCCATATCGATGTACATTTCTGGTGGCGCGATTGCAACGCCACAGCCATCAACGCCTGCCAGCTCTTTACGCAGGTTAGAAACCAGCTCGTGAACCATGTGGCGGCTGCCGTTCAGTTTCCAGTTACCCATCACTAAAGGATGTCGCATTTTAATTCTCCACGCTTATAAGCGAATAAAGGAAGATGGCCGCCCCGCGGGGCAGCAGGTCTGTGAAACAGTATAGAGATTCATCACTGGAAAGGCTTTGCTTTTTGTCATTTATTCAACCCTTCAAGCGATTCAGATAGCGCCAGCTTAATCGGTTCAACAGCGAAGGTCAGTCCCTTTTCGCCGTTGTCCGCGACAACATAGCGCAGTGCGCCTTCTGTCTCTGTGTAATAACGTTTGTTTTTCCCCGCAGTAAGGAGCGACTGTAGCTTTTTCTGGCTTTGTGTTTTGGTCATCAGCGGGGTGAGTGTGCGGATCACCGCCGCCATGTATTCATGAGCTTTTGCTTTGGCGGCTTTTTGCTCTGGTCCCTGGATTGGTAGCCAGGTAATTTGAATGCTTTTGATTTTTAAAGTGCCACGCTCCAGCGCCGTAGAGGCATACAAGTTCTCGTTAATTTTACTGGCGGCGCGAGTCAGATTGGCTTTGTCGGGGCTGCTGTCGATGGCGCGAAACTCGTTCAGTGGCAGGTTGGGGTTCTGGCTGTTAAAGTTTTCTCGAAACTGGCTGATGGAGAGATCGAAGGTAGGGGCGCCAGCAAGCAGATAGGGCGCAGTGGTCGCCGTACCTGGTGTTTGTGCATGCACCGTTGTGCTAACGGCTGATGCAGAACATAAGAGAAAAAACAGCGTAAACCCTGGCTTCATCGACAGTACCTTTTGTTATGACTGGCTCCGATTAAAACGATATCTGTCTCCCTTGTCAAAAGGGTAGAATCCTGGAAAAGACAACCATCAAGGAACTTACATGACCATACAGCAATGGTTATTCTCGTTTAAAGGGCGTATTGGGCGCCGTGATTTCTGGATTTGGATTGGCCTCTGGTTCGTTGGCATGCTGGTGCTTTTCTCACTGGCAGGTAAAAACTTACTCGATATCCAGACCGCCGCGTTTTGCCTGGTGTGCTTACTTTGGCCGACCGCGGCAGTAACGGTCAAACGACTGCACGATCGCGGGCGTTCCGGCGCATGGGCATTTTTAATGATTGTAGCGTGGATGCTGCTGGCGGGTAATTGGGCGATTTTACCGGGCGTCTGGCAATGGACGGTGGGGCGTTTTGTCCCGACGTTGATTCTGGTGATGATGCTTATTGATCTTGGCGCATTTGTCGGTACGCAGGGCGAAAATAAATTTGGCAAAGATACTCTGGATGTGAAGTATAAAGCCGACAATAAATCAAGTAATTAACCTTTAATATATCTCTTCTTGCTATTTTTTTCCGGGATTGTTATTTCCACGCTGGAAATGACAATGCCCGGAAAATCCTCCTCATTTCCTCACCTTAAGCAATATCAAAAAAAATGGTAATCCATAAGATCATTACTTGTTTGTTCTTCTCTTAACGGCGCATTATTCTTAAGTCGTAATCGACAGAGAGGCGAATATACAGAGGTGCCCTATGAAAGATGTCGTAGATAAATGCAGTACTAAAGGATGTGCGATTGATATCGGTACGGTGATTGATAACGACAACTGTACCAGTAAGTTTTCGCGCTTTTTTGCCACCCGCGAAGAAGCAGAGTCCTTTATGACCAAACTGAAAGAGCTTGCCGCCACGGCATCCTCTGCGGATGAAGGGGCCAGTGTGGCCTATAAGATTAAGGATCTGGAGGGGCAAGTTGAGCTTGATGCGGCCTTCACCTTCTCATGCCAGGCCGAGATGATTATTTTTGAGTTATCCCTGCGTTCGTTAGCTTGATGGAGTCGCTTTAGAAGGAGTTAAACATGGCTTATAAACACATTGGCGTGGCAATTTCCGGAAATGAAGAAGATGCCTTACTGGTGAACAAAGCCCTGGATCTCGCCAGACATAATGACGCTCACCTGACATTGATTCATATTGATGATGGCTTAAGCGAGTTGTATCCGGGCATTTACTTCCCTGCAACAGAAGATATTCTTCAACTATTGAAAGATAAGTCAGATAACAAGCTGTATAAACTGACGAAAAATATTCAGTGGCCGAAGACCAAACTGCGTATTGAACGCGGAGAAATGCCGGAAACACTGCTTGAAATTCTGCAACAAGAGCAGTGCGACCTCCTTGTCTGTGGGCATCACCACTCATTTATCAACCGTTTGATGCCAGCATACCGCGGGATGATCAATAAGTTGAATGCGGACCTGCTCATCGTGCCGTTTATCGATAAGTAACCGCTTACCAGTAATGCTCCGCTGTCATGTGGCCCGGTCGACGACGTAAATGTTTCGTCATCTGCCGGGTTTCTTTTAGCAGCTGTTGCGTATCGCGCACCATTTGCGGATTACCACACAGCATCACATGACTGGTTTCTTTATCCATTGCCAGGCCAACCGCGTTTTCCAGTTCACCGCTTTCAATTAACGCCGGTATTCGCCCGGTGAGCGAACCCGCAGCCGTTTCCCGACTGACCACCGTCTGAATGCGCAGTTTCCCTTCGTAGCGTTTTTCCAGTTCTTGCATCAGCGGCAGATAGCTTAAGTCGGCGGCATATCGTGCGGCGTGAACCAGCACCAGGTTTTTGAAGCGATCTAAATCTTTGCCCAATTGCAGAATTGATAAATAAGGGCCAATCGCTGTACCGGTTGCCAGCATCCACAGTGTTTCGCAGTCCGGCACTTCATCCAGCACAAAGAAGCCAGCCGCCTCGCTAACCACTTGCACTTCGTCACCCGGTTTTAGCGCCGCCAGTCGCGGGCTTAATTTGCCATCGGGAACGGTGACCAGGTAAAACTCCAGATCGGGATTGTCGGGCGAGTTAACGTAGGAGTAAGCGCGCTGGACGCGTTCGCCGTCAATTTCAAGGCCAAGTTTAGTGAATTGCCCGGCGGTAAACGGAAGCACGGGAGCGTGAACGGTGAGACTAAACAGGGCGTCGGTCCAGTTCTGCACTTTAGTGACTTTGCCTGTTACCCAATCAGCCATGTTTTTCTCCTGTTTTGATTGACTTGCCTTATCTTCGTTCTCCGAACAAAAAAATTCCAGTCCCGAAGGACTGGAAGGCTCAATCGATCAAATAACTCAGAGAATGTGCACCTGCATATCCGGGTCTTTACGATCCAGATAGTGAATCGACTGAATGCGACGAATAGTGCGTGACTTACCACGGATCAGCAGCGTTTCGGTGGTGGCGATATTACCTTTGCGGCTAATACCTTCCAGTAGATCGCCCTTGGTGATACCGGTGGCGGAAAAGATGACGTTATCGCTGCGCGCCATATCGCCCAGACGCAACACTTTACCCGCTTCGATGCCCATTGCTTTGCAGCGTGCCAGTTCCTGTTCACCAATGCGGCGATTTTCTGCGTTGTCGCCTTTGACATCATGACGCGCCAGCAGACGGCCATTCATATCGCCATCTAACGCCCGAATCACCGCCGCAGAAACTACGCCTTCCGGCGCGCCGCCAATGCCGTACAGCACGTCAACTTCGCTGTCTGGCATACAGGTGAGAATTGAGGCCGCAACGTCACCATCCGGAATAGCAAACACGCGCACGCCGAGTTGCTGCATTTCTGCGATAACGGCATCGTGGCGCGGTTTCGCCAGAATCGTTACCGTCAGTTCGCTCAATGGTTTGCCGAGCGCAGCGGCAACATTGCGCAGGTTATCCGCCAACGGCAGATTCAAGTCAATGGCGCCCTTGGCTCCCGGTCCGACGATCAGCTTTTCCATATACATATCTGGCGCGTTGAGGAAGCAGCCTTTATCGCCTACTGCCAGCACCGCCAGCGCGTTAGCCTGGCCCATCGCCGTCATGCGCGTGCCTTCAATCGGGTCAACAGCAATATCCACTGCATCACCGCGACCAGTACCGACTTTTTCACCAATGTAGAGCATCGGTGCTTCGTCGATTTCACCTTCACCAATGACGATGGTGCCGTCAATGTTGACCTGGTTGAGCATTATGCGCATGGCGTTAACCGCTGCGCCGTCAGCGGTATTTTTATCGCCGCGTCCTAACCATTTGTAGCCAGCCAGCGCCGCAGATTCGGTGACGCGGGAAAATTCGATGGCAAGTTCTCGTCTCATAGCAAACTCTAAGCAGTAAGGAATGGCGCGAAGTGTAGCACAGGGGAGGGAGCGGATTATTGATGTGTGCGGGGGTTGCCCCCGCACGATTTCAGAGTCTGCGACATGCCGGATATGTATCCGGCTCGTAGGCCTGATAAGACGCGTAAGCGTCGCATCAGGCGATCAGCATCAGGCAATCGGTTCAGGTGCCTGACATTACTCGTCGTGTTCTTCCCAGGCCATCGCGCGTTTGACCGCTTTTTTCCAGCCAGCGTAACGGTAATTACGCTCGGTGGTTTCGATGCCAGGACGGAACTCGCGTTCAATCACCGCTTTCTCTTGCAGTTCGTCGAGATTTTGCCAGAAGCCAACCGCCAGACCAGCAAGATAGGCCGCACCCAACGCAGTCACTTCGCGAACTTCCGGGCGCTCAACGCGCGTGCCGAGAATATCGGACTGGAACTGCATCAGGAAGTTATTCGCCACCGCGCCGCCGTCCACGCGCAGTGCGTGCAGACGAATACCGGAGTCGGCCTGCATTGCTTCCAGCACGTCACGAGTCTGATAAGCGATAGATTCCAGCGTCGCACGGATGATGTGGTTGGCGTTCACCCCACGCGTTAAGCCGAAAATGGCCCCGCGCGCATACGGATCCCAGTAGGGCGCACCCAGTCCGGTAAACGCCGGAACGACATACACACCATTGGTGTTTTGTACTTTAGTGGCAAAGTATTCGGAATCGTAGGCGTCGTTAATCAACTTCATTTCATCGCGCAGCCACTGAATGGAGGCGCCCGCCATAAACACCGCACCTTCCAGCGCGTAGTTTACTTCTCCGCTCGGGCCACAGGCGATGGTGGTCAGCAGACCGTTTTCTGATTTCACTGCTTTCTCGCCGGTGTTCATCAGCATAAAGCAGCCGGTACCGTAGGTATTCTTCGCCATCCCTTCTTTCACGCACAACTGGCCGAAGAGTGCTGCCTGCTGGTCGCCCGCAATCCCGGCGATCGGAATACGCGTGCCGCCTTTGCCGCCAATGTTGGTCTGACCGTACACTTCGGAAGAACGACGTACTTCTGGCAGCATCTCACGCGGGATATCCAGCGCGTCGAGCATTTTGTCGTCCCAGTCCAGAGTATGGATGTTGAACAACATGGTACGAGACGCATTAGTGTAATCAGTGACGTGAACGCGGCCCTGAGTCATTTTCCAGATAAGCCAGGTATCAACCGTACCAAACAGCAGTTCACCACGGCGAGCACGCTCGCGGGAGCCTTCCACATGGTCGAGGATCCACTTTACTTTGGTACCAGAGAAGTACGGGTCAATCACCAGACCGGTGTTGTTACGAATGTACTCTTCCATGCCGTCACGCTTGAGATGCTCACAGATCTCGGCGGTACGACGGCACTGCCAGACAATAGCGTTATAGATAGGCTTGCCGGTTTCTTTTTCCCAGACGATGGTGGTTTCACGCTGGTTCGTAATACCGATAGCTGCAATTTGATCGGAATTAATATCTGCTTTCGCCAGCACTTCTACCAGTGTGGAGCTTTGGGTGGCCCAGATTTCCATTGGGTCGTGTTCTACCCAGCCTGGTTTTGGGTAAATTTGCTCAAATTCGCGCTGTGACACGCTAATGATATTGGCATCGTGATCCATCACGACCGCGCGGGAGCTGGTGGTGCCCTGGTCGAGCGCAACGATATATTTTTTTTCAGTCATGTTTAATTGTCCCGTAGTCACATTACAGCGAAGCTTTTTGTTCTGAAGGAGTTGTGATCTCCTTTTCTTCCACAACACAGATATCGCAAGGCAAATGGCGACCAATCAGTTTGCGGTAGGCGAATGCACCAACAATCGCGCCAACGATAGGGCCAAAAAGCGGCACCAGGAAGTAAGGAATGTCTCTGCCGCCGGTAAAGGCGACATTGCCCCAGCCCGCCAGCCAGGCAAAGGCTTTCGGACCGATATCACGTGCTGGGTTCATGGCAAAGCCCGTTAATGGACCCATAGATGCGCCAATGACCGCAATCAGTAGACCAATCAGCAGGGGAGCCAAAGGGCCGCGCGGTACGCCGTTACCATCGTCCGTTAACGCCAGGATCAGCCCCATCAGAATAGCGGTAATCACCATCTCAACTGCGAAGGCCTGCACAAAATTGATATGAGGATTAGGATAAGTAGAGAAAGTACCCGCCAGATCAACACTTTCGACGCTTCCGCGAACAATATGATGGGTCTGCTCGAAGTCGAAGAATAAATTGTAGTAAAGCCCGTAAACTAATGCCGCAGCGCAGAAAGCACCGGCGACTTGTGAAACGATATAAGGAATAACCTTGCGCTTGTCGAAACAGGCAAACAGCCACAACGCAATGGTGACAGCTGGATTAAGATGTGCACCGGAAACCCCTGCGGTTAGATAGATGGCCATCGCCACCCCCAGCCCCCAAATAACACTGATTTCCCACTGACCAAAAGACGCGCCAGCGACTTTAAGTGCAGCAACGCAACCGACACCGAAAAAAATCAACAACCCGGTACCGAGGAATTCAGCAATGCACTGGCCTTTCAAGGTTGATGTTTGACTCATAATCGGATCCTGAAGAGTTAATGTTTGTTGTATGCGTGAAAGTCACGGACCTCCACGATGCTTGTAGGCATGCTGTTAACTTATCGTTAACGAGCGAAAACGAGAAATATCGAACTTAAAATGTGTGTGCTTCGTCATAAAATGAGCGTTATCGCGCTATTAATTTCATCTGTTTATACATGATGCATGTTTGTTAGATCATTCGTGCAACAATTTTGTTAACATTTTCGATTGGTGTGGATTATGTCACCAGGAGAAGGATGAAAAGTGTGGCAAACCGTAATCTACAAGGCGTGCCGCTGGACAGCGATGGCGCGGCTTCATACAATCGGAGCTAACTAAAATGCGCTCGTATTTATTAAGGCGTCACCGGTAATCGGGACGAGGATTTTTATCCATCAACGCCTTGCAATTCAGGAGAGGTATGACGATGTCATTAGAAGTGTTTGAGAAACTGGAAGCAAAAGTACAGCAGGCGATTGATACCATCACTCTGTTGCAGATGGAAATCGAAGAGCTGAAAGAAAAAAACAACTCACTGTCGCAGGAAGTTCAAAATGCCCAGCATCAGCGCGAAGAGCTGGAGCGTGAGAACAACCATCTGAAAGAACAGCAGAACGGCTGGCAGGAACGTCTGCAGGCCCTGCTGGGTCGTATGGAAGAGGTTTAATCTCTTCCACGCAGAGGCGCCGCAAGGCGCCTTATTTTTTTACTTCTGTGTTTTTTGAGCGAATGCGCATAAAAGACCTGACACAAGCACGGGACGTAATAGTGACCACAGAAAGACTGAACTGATATATTCTCCAGCCATGCCAGGGACCCCGTACCACAGATTGCTATGCTGAAGGTGACTAAGAAAAACAACTAATATCCATAGTATTAATAAGATAATGCATCTCGTATCAATAATATATCAATCAGATCATTGACGGGCAGAAAGCATCATTTTCATTACTTCTTCTTGATATTCGTCCAAATAATCTGGGTCGATGGCTGCGACCAGTTGTATCAAATTAGTGTTATCCAGTAGAGTCATGAAAATAGCATGTCTTACTTTGCCATCACTCATTGTTTGCACTCCTTCCTGATAAGCGCAGGCAAATCCCTGAACATCACAAACATGCATTTCTGCAGTTCCGTTTTGAGTCGCGGTAAGTTCCTCGATTGAATGTACACCGAGTTCATTTTGTGAGAAGGCAACAATAGCTAAAATAGCATGGGCATCCCGAGTCACCAGGGTTGGTCCTTGTTTTACTATATTGGCAACCCACTGTTTGCTCGGAACCGTGACGGTGATACCTGGCCCCGAGAAAGTATAATCCCATGTGCTGTGTCGTTCCCACACCGTATAGCTGCTATAGATAAGAAATAATCCCATTAACCAACAAGTGCCGCGAATAAAGCTGCGGCCGCTTCTTTTTTTTTATCGTTATACAGATGATTGTGGCGATAATAAATGATAGGGCAAGTGGGTTAAAAAATACGTTAGCAAAATATAAAATCATTTCACCGGTGTTGCCAGATAAAAAGAATTTATAGCGGAAATGGTTAACGGCTATAAGAAATAAATATAAAATTAAAAGAATAATATTTTGCATGAATACGTCCATGTATAAAAAAGGGGAATTTAATTCCCCTTTTAACGCATGGCAGAGAGTTATTCAATATCCAGCGGATCTTCAGAAAGAATAATCCCGGTATTGTCGGCATAGAGATGGTCGCCGGAGAAGAAGGTGACGCCGCCAAAATTGACGCGGACATCGCTTTCGCCAATGCCTTCGCCAGCGGCACCAACCGGAATTGCCGCCATCGCCTGGATGCCGATGTTCAGTTCTTCCAGATCATCTACCTGACGCACCGCGCCGTAAATGACCAGGCCTTCCCATTCATTTTGTACTGCCAGACGCGCCAGTTCAGCATCGACCAGTGCGCGACGAACAGAACCACCGCCATCGACGACAAGGACACGACCACGGCCATTCTGTTCGAGCAGATCGTACAGCAACCCGTTGTCCTCGAAACATTTTACCGTGATGATTTGTCCGCCAAACGACGCCCGTCCACCAAAGTTGGAGAACAGCGGTTCCACGACGTTGACATCTTCTTGATAGATGTCACAAAGCTCGGAAGTATCGTATTTCATAGGCTTAACATTCAGTTGCTGCGAGAATTTTCAGTATATCGCGCTATGTGGGTTGTTGGCAAAATCATCAATTGTTAATTGATATTTGTCAGTTATGTAGCCCACTGGCTTAAGAATATTCCCAAAACAAACAGCAGGTTAGTTAGTAATGCTCCTTTGACGGTGCGTTCCAGCATCGGACGCATCGCCACCGGGTCCATTTCACGCATCACATAACGGGCTTGCTTTACCAGCAACGGTGCTGCCAGCAGGAACAGCCAACCCCACAGGCTATGCAGTGAAAAGAGATTAAACAGCGCCAGACACACCAGCGAGCCCATCAGCAGGCAAGCATGGTAACGACGGGCGTTCACTTCACCTAAGCGCACTACCAGTGTGTTTTTGCCATTCTCGCGGTCGCTATTGATATCGCGCAGATTGTTAATATTGAGCACCGCCGTTGCCAGCAGACCACAGGCCGTTGCCGGAAGGATCAGCGCCGGAATCAGCGTATGCGCCTGCAAATACCAGCTGCCCATCACACTCAACCAGCCAAAGAACACCAGTACGGAAATATCACCCAGGCCGATATAACCATAAGGACGATTGCCCACGGTATAGGTGATAGCGGCGATAATTGATAACCCACCAAGAATCAGGAAGCCGACAAAATCAGCCAGGTTATGACACGCCACTGCGACCAGCGCCAGTCCAGAGAGGCAAATGAGCACGACGGTAATAATGAGCGCCCGTTTCATCTCTTGCTGGGTAATGACCCCTTTTTGCATGCCGCGCAGCGGTCCAATACGGTCAGGTTTGTCGCTACCTTTGACAGCATCACCGTAGTCATTGGCGAGGTTAGAGAGGATCTGTAATAGCCCGGCGGTAATGAGTGCCAGCAGAGCGACCAGCGGATCGAAGTGACCTTGCCACCATGCCAGCGCTGTCCCGACGATAATTGCAGCAAAGGCGAGGGGGAGGGTTTTAGGTCGTAAACTTTCCAGCCACGCCTGAGTTCGGCTAATTTGTTGTTCAGTCATAATACGCGCCAATAAAAATGGGGCCTTTCAGCCCCATCAAACAATGATGAAAATGATTGAACGCGATTATAGGATAAAACGGCTCAGATCTTCATCTGCCACCAACGCATCCAGATGTTTGCTCACATAATCTGCGTCAATAGTGATGGTTTGACCGCTTAAATCGCTGGCGTCGTAGGAAATCTCTTCCATCAAACGCTCCAGAACGGTATGTAAACGACGCGCACCGATGTTTTCGGTAGATTCGTTTACCTGCCATGCCGCTTCTGCAATGCGTTTGATACCGGAGTCGGTGAACTCAATATTCACGCCTTCGGTCGCCATCAGTGCTTTGTACTGCACGGTGATAGAGGCATTCGGCTCGGTCAGAATACGCTCAAAGTCGCTGGTAGTCAGGGCCTGCAGCTCAACGCGGATCGGCAGACGACCTTGCAGTTCTGGGATCAGGTCAGACGGTTTCGCAACCTGGAATGCACCAGAAGCGATGAACAGAATGTGGTCTGTTTTGACCATCCCGTGTTTGGTGGAAACGGTGCAACCTTCTACCAGCGGCAGCAGGTCACGCTGAACGCCTTCACGAGAAACGTCCGGGCCGGAGGATTCGCCGCGCTTACAGATCTTGTCGATTTCGTCGATGAACACGATCCCGTGCTGTTCTACGGCGTCGATAGCGTCTTGCTTCAATTCTTCCGGATTTACCAGTTTCGCCGCTTCTTCTTCAATCAGCAGCTTCATGGCGTCTTTGATTTTCAGCTTACGCGCTTTTTGCTTCTGACCGCCCAGGTTCTGGAACATAGACTGCAGCTGACTGGTCATCTCTTCCATTCCCGGAGGCGCCATAATTTCAACGCCCATCGGTGCTGCGGCAAGATCGATCTCGATTTCTTTGTCATCGAGTTGGCCTTCACGCAGTTTTTTGCGGAATGCCTGACGGGCAGCGGACGGTTCCTGCTGCTGTTCGGTCTGTCCCCAGTTGTTTTTAGCCGGTGGGATCAGCACGTCGAGAATACGTTCTTCTGCCAGTTCTTCAGCGCGATAACGGTTTTTCTCGATAGCTTGTACACGTACCATTTTCACTGCGGCATCGGTCAGGTCGCGAATAATAGAATCGACTTCTTTACCTACATAACCGACTTCGGTGAATTTGGTTGCTTCAACTTTGATGAACGGCGCGTTCGCCAGCTTAGCCAGACGACGGGCGATTTCAGTTTTACCGACGCCGGTCGGGCCGATCATCAGAATGTTTTTCGGGGTCACTTCATGGCGCAACTCTTCGTTGAGCTGCATGCGGCGCCAGCGGTTACGCAGTGCAATCGCCACGGAACGCTTAGCGTTATCCTGGCCGATAATGTGCTTATCAAGTTCGCTGACGATTTCGCGTGGGGTCATTTCAGACATGGGAGATCCTTACGCTTTGTAGCTTAATTCTTCGATGGTATGGAAATGGTTGGTATAGATGCAAATATCGCCTGCAATATCCAACGCCTTTTCAGCAATTTCACGGGCGCTAAGTTCTGTGTTTTCTAACAGAGCGCGTGCCGCAGCCTGGGCGTAAGGGCCGCCGGAGCCGATAGCAATAAGATCGTTTTCTGGCTGCACCACGTCACCGTTACCGGTGATGATAAGCGAAGCGGTTTCGTCCGCGACCGCCAACAATGCTTCAAGTTTGCGCAACATGCGATCGGTACGCCAGTCTTTTGCCAGCTCAACTGCCGCTTTAACCAGATGGCCCTGATGCATTTCCAGTTTACGTTCAAACAGTTCGAACAACGTGAAGGCATCCGCCGTGCCGCCGGCAAAGCCTGCGATCACTTTATCGTTATACAGGCGGCGAACTTTTTTAACGTTGCCTTTCATTACGGTGTTACCCAGTGTGGCCTGACCATCACCGGCGATTACTACGTGGCCATTACGGCGTACGCTTACTATAGTTGTCACGAGCAGACCCCTTGGTTAGGAATACAGAATTCAAGCCCCGCACAATTGTGCGGGGCATAATGCAAGTATAGATGGGGGAGATTTTGAGGGTTTCAACCCCCGGTGGCGAGCCGAATGCAGTTTGTATGGCCTGCCATCTTCAAACGATTGAGGGTGTTGTCAGCGTTCTCTTTGCCTTTCACCGGCCCGATGACCACACGATTCCAGCCATTGTTGGTGGTAATTTTCGAGTCAAAGCCTTCGAAAGCCAACTGCGCACGTACAGTCTCAGCCTGTTCAGCACCTTTAAATGAACCGCACTGAACCATCCAGCGACGTTCATCTTTCTTCTCCGCTGTTGGTTTCGGCGCTTCAGCCGCGCGTGCTACTGGTGCGGCCTGCTGTGGCTTCGGCTGCGAGGTTGTATGCGCAGGCGTTTGCAGCAGATCCTGGTACGGTTGCTGGGTAGAAGCCGGTTTAGACTGGCGCGGTTGCGCCTGTACCGGCGCGGCTTGCGACGTACGCGTCTGTTGCTGCCAGCTTTGCTCGGTCGTACGCGACTGCTGAGCCAGGCGTTGCTGTTCCGCTAACTGCTGCGCCTGACGCTGGCGTTGCAGCGTTTGCTGGCGCTGTTCCGGCGTCTGCTCATTCCACGGGACTTCGGCAAGCTGCGTTGGTTGCTGACGCATATCAGCCTGCATTTGTTCAAGAAGCTGGCGCTGCTCCGGGGTCAGCTGATCCGGCGTTTTCACTTCGCCGCCAGCAGACGGTTCTGTTGGCGCACGCACGCCCGGCTGGCGACTTTCCAGCTCTTTAATGTAGCGCCAACGTTCTTCCGGTTTCGGAGGTAGTCCGTTTCCGGTCACTTTCTGGCTTTGCAGCGTCTCAGACTCTTCTTTCTTGTGGTGCGTAATGAAGTACAGACCCCCGATAAAGGTCACAAGAACGGCTGCAGCAATAGCGACCATTGCGGGAGAAACCGCAGGCATATTTCGTTGCTTTTTCCGTGAGGTGCTCTTTTTTCGCCGCGAAGGTGCCGGTTGGCTGCGGCGTACATAATCTCGTTGTGCCACTATCGTTTCGCTGTATTTATTCGTTCGTCAGCCCGCCATGTTACTTAAGCGGCGGGCCTTTGACCAGTCACGGAAGCCTTAAAGGTTTACTTTAAGATAACGTGCGCGTCGATCCCCGGATAATAAGCTCGCAGTCCATTAAACGTGAGCCGCTTCCGACCGTTTGCCCCTGCATTTGATCAAGCAGTAACAGCATAGCTTCCCGACCAATTTCGTAGCGCGGCTGTGCAATGGTTGTCAGCGGCGGATCGCAAAATTGTGTCAGGTCGATGTTGTCAAAACCGATTATGGAAAGGTCGTCAGGGACTTTCAGCCCCTGGCGTTTCGCCTGAGAAAGTGCGCCGAGCGCCATTACATCGCTATGACAGAAGACGGCAGTTGGCGGTTGCGGAAGGTCGAGCAGCTGTTGCATGGCTTTACTTCCGGCTTCGAAGGTGAAGTCGCCCCGGGCGATATATTGCGGATCAACCATAATGCCGCAGCGACGCAGTGCCTGAACGTAGCCTTGTAGACGGTAGTGACACAATGGCATCTCTTCGGGGCCGGCAATACAGCCAATCAGTTTATGCCCTTGTTCATACAGATAATTTACGGCATCAAAGGCAGCGGTCAGGTTGTCGATATGAACCGTAGGCAGTTCCAGCTCTGGTGCGAATTCGTTCGCCATCACCATCGGCGGCAGATTACGTTGTTCCTCTATGCTTGCATCAAACGGCAGCCTTGAACCCAGCAGCAACATGCCATCAATTTGCTTGGTGATGATCAAGTCGATAAAGGTCTTTTCCTGCTGATTTTGGTGTGCGCAGTCGCCAATCAGTACCAGATATCCATGACTTGCCGCCGTGACTTCGATACCGCGAATAATTTCGCTAAAGAAGGGGTCGCAGATATCCGGGACAATCACCAGAATCGTTCGGGATTCATTACGCTTAGCGTTACGCCCCAGTGGCTGCGGAAAATAACCCACTTCCCGGGCCGCTTTTTCAACCCGATTACGGGTGGCCTGGGAGACTTTATCTGGATTCATTAATGCTCGGGAGACGGTCGCTGTAGAGACTTTTGCCTTCAGGGCAACGTCTTTCATGGTTGCGGCAGTTTCCTGCTTCTTCACTTTCACACTCACTCCTCGCCTGGCACGTCAGGCGTACTACATCCGTGTTTACTTCATATCGGCAACATTTTTAGCAGATAGCGCGTGAAAACGGTTACAGAATTTTCATGAAAAGTGTGATGAATATTTAATTTTTCGATCCGCCTCGCATCGTTAGCGGTTTAACCCTCAATAGGATCGACATCCAGCACCCATTTCACTTTTCGTGAATCTGGTATTGTATTAATAAGCGCCAGCGTACCGTTAATGATGTGCTGTAAACGCACGCGGGAAGGGTGTTGTAGCAGGATCTGCCAGCGCCAGCGACCGCCACGTTTGGGTGCCAGTGCCGGAACCGGGCCGAGAACCCACAATTTGTCATCCGCCAGTGGGCTGGAGAGAAGCAGATTACGCAACTGTTGCAGGAACAGCGGCGCGTGCTGATTGTTATGATCCTCCGCACGCACAATCACATGGCTGGTCCACGGCGGCAGTTGCATCATTCGCCGCTCGGCCAACGCCTGTTCCGCAAAAGCGTCATAACCTTTATACAGCAAGGTTTGTAAGAGAGGATGTTCCGGATGGTGCGTTTGCAGCACCACTTCGCCTTGTTTACCTGCGCGTCCGGCACGGCCTGCCACCTGGGTGTATAGCTGGGCAAAACGCTCCGCCGAGCGAAAATCGGCAGAAAACAGCGCGCCGTCCACGTCCAGTAATGCAACCAGCGTTACATCCGGGAAATGGTGACCTTTCGCCAGCATTTGCGTGCCAATCAAAATTCGCGCGCCGCCGCGATGCACTTCTGCCAGCTGCTGCTCCAGCGCGCCTTTACGGCTGGTGGTATCGCGGTCGATACGTGAAATGGCTACACCAGGGAAAAGCGGCGCTAACGTCTGTTCAAGTTGTTCTGTTCCCAGACCCACCGGCACCAGATGGGTAGAGCCGCAGGACGGACACTGGCGCGGTACTGGACGCTGACTGTCGCAATGATGGCAGCGCAAATGCTGCTGCGCCTGATGCAACGTGTAGTAGTGATCGCAACGTGGACATTCGGCAATCCAGCCGCAGTCGTGGCACAGCAGTGCAGGCGCAAAACCACGGCGGTTAAGAAAGAGAATGACCTGGTTATCGGCCTGCAAATGCTGGCGCATACGGGTGATTAACGCCGGAGCCAGCCCCGCCTGCACCTTCTGACCTTTTAAATCCAGTACATGTTGAATTGCCGGACGCGCATTACCCGCCCGACGTGTCAGGCGCAGCAGGCGGTATTTTTTCTGCTGCACGTTGCATAGCGTTTCGAGTGCGGGCGTTGCCGAGCCGAGAATTATCGGGATTTGCTCGCTGTGCGCGCGATATACCGCCAGGTCGCGGGCATGATAGCGCCAGCCTTCCTGCTGCTTGTAGGAACTGTCGTGCTCTTCATCGATAACAATCACACCGAGATTTTTAAATGGTGTAAACAGTGCGGAACGGGTGCCAATCACAATCGCCGCCTCGCCATTTTTCGCTTTCAGCCAGGCCGAAAGGCGCTCACTGTCATTCAGGCCGGAATGCAGAACTTCCACTGGCGCATTAAACCGTTCACGAAAACGGGCGATCGTCTGGGGTGTCAGGCCGATTTCCGGCACCATCACCAGCGCCTGCTTGCCCTGAGCGAGCACGTTTTCCAGCACGCTCAAATAAACCTCTGTTTTACCGGAACCGGTAACGCCCGCCAGCAGCCATGCGGAAAAGGTATCCGCTGCGCTATGAATTGCGCCAACGGCGGTGGCTTGTTCGGTATTCAGCCGTAGACGTTCGCCAGTAACAGCATAGTTCGTTCGCCAGTCGCTAAATTCCGGCGTTTCGCTTGCCAGCTCGCAAAGACCTTTTTTGCGCAGCGCCTGTAGTGCGGCATCGTTGAATTCAAGTTCCGCTACCTGGTCACGCCAGATTTTCCCTTGCCGCAACGCCGCCAGCGCCTGTTGTTGCTTAGGCGAACGTTTCAGGCTGTTGATATCCACCGCCTGGCCTTGTTCGGTAGCAAACCAGTACCACATGGGCGCGTTCGCCGCAGGCCGCCCCTGGCGCAGTAAAATCGGCAAGGCATGAAACAATACATCGCCAATTGGATGATGATAGTAATCCGCCGCCCAAAGCAGTAAGCGCCAGACGGAACTGGAATAAACGGGTTCACTGTCCAGCACTTCTACTACGGTTTTCAGTTCGTTGAGCGGCAACTCGCTGACGTCGCTAACTGACACGACAATCCCGATGCGCTCCTGCTGTTTGCCAAACGGCACGCGCACGCGACACCCGGCTTTAACCGTCATACCTTCTGGCAGGAGATAGTCAAAGGTGCGGGGAAGCGGAACGGGCAAGGCAACGTGGGCAACGGGCATAGCATCATCCTGACTTGAAATTCGGTGGAACAGTATACACATTGCGGTAGAGGAGTGCGGATCAGTTTGCATACGCTGGTTAATTTCTGTATGATTCGGCGCCTTTGATACGAAATGATCGTATTGAAACTATACTTTAAACATCGCGTGGTGTCTGGCGTTAGGGCTGGAAGAGCGACGCGGCCTTAAACCGAGGTTTTCCCATGAAAAAAGATATTCACCCGAAATACGAAGAAATTACTGCTAGCTGCTCTTGCGGTAACGTAATGAAAATCCGCTCCACCGTTGGTCATGACCTGAACCTCGACGTGTGCAGCAAGTGCCACCCGTTCTTCACTGGCAAACAGCGTGATGTTGCTACCGGTGGCCGTGTTGACCGCTTCAACAAGCGTTTCAACATCCCGGGCAGCAAATAAGACCGGATTTCCGAAAAAAGCGCCGAACGGCGCTTTTTTTGTGCCTGAAAACTTTCATTAGCAGGATAATGTATTGGATCTTTATCTTTCCTTTACATCGCGAAAATCCATTTTATCAATACCGTATTTTTTCATGCGCAAATACAGCTTTTTTCTGGGGATCTGAAAGTAATCGGCAACGTCGTTGATACGTCCCTGGAAGAAGTTGAGTGCATCAATAATTATTTGTCTTTCATAGCTTTCTACACGTTCATCAAGTGGTGTTGGATCAGCATCCATCATCTGCAAACTGACTGAATCGTCCAGCATTAAAACACCCACAGCCACCAATTCTGCTGCATTTATTAATTCAATGATATTACCGGGCCAGGTTCGCGCCATCAGTCGTTTATAAAACGTTTTTCCCAGCAGCGGTTGTTGGCGGTTTAATCGTTTACAGGTGAGAGTCAGATAATGGTGAAAAATAGGCTCAATATCCCCCGGGCGTTGACTTAGCGGTGGGCATTCGATGTGGGTAAGTGAAAAAAGAAAATACAATGCGGGAATAATTTTTTGTGTGGCGGCAAGTGCAGCCAGAGGGCTTTGATTAACAACAATCAGACGAAACGATCGATCCTGTGGGCGTTCCTGGAGTTGAATCAAGAGACGCTGATTTTCTTGCGTTAAATATTCAAGTTCTTTTAATAACAGCGTGCCACCTTTTGCTTCTTCCACCCATTCTTCCAGCGGTTGCTGACTATTAGCGCTGAGTGTGCGTTCAATTAACGGCCTTTCCTTGCGAGAACTAAATTGGTGAAGATAATGGGCGGCTAATGTTCTGCCGGTTCCAGGTTCGCCGTAAAAACAGACGGGAAGATCGGTTTCTGCCAGAGTTTCAAGCTGCTGACGCGTCTGACGAACCCAGCCACTGTTACCAATTAAGTGCCGATTAAATTGCGCTCGTCGCCATTTTTTTTGTTCCAGATAATCTTCACGCTCTGCCAGCGCTTTCTCGATAAGCGATAAAAATTGTTCCGGATTAATCGGTTTTTGCAGGAAATCCCACGCGCCTTTTTTTACCGCTTCAACGGCCATTGGGACATCGCCGTGGCCGGTGATCATCAGAATGGGAAGATTAGGATCAATCAGCATTATTTTTTCCAGCAGCATAATGCCTGAAATATCCGGCATGCAAACGTCGCATACCACGATTCCTTCCCAGGTATCTTGCAGCAATTGCAGCGCTTCTGAAGGGTTGCTACAGGTACATACTGCATAGCCCTCTTGCTGTAAGAGAGAACTGTAGGCTTGCAGAACATCATTGTCGTCATCAATGAGCAGTATTGTTGGAGTTGTATCTGTCATGCTTAAAGTTTCCTGAAACATAGAATAACCAACGCATGGCGGTCGAGGGTAGACGCAATATATAGCTCTCCCTGGCACTGACGCATAATAGAATGACTAATCGAAAGACCAATACCTAAACCTACAGCTTTGTCAGTCGTAAACGGTGTTAATAGTCGATCAGCCAGAAGCACTGGCCAGCCTTTTCCATTATCAGCAATATAGAGCGTTAACGTGGTGTCTTCTTCTTCAAAGTTAATGGTTATTGTGGGCGGTTTTTCCTGACTGGCTTCCAGGGCATTCGTAAATAAATTAACTAAAACTTGTTGAATCAAAACATCGTCGCCATAAACGGCAGGAAAATTATCCGGGTAGTGAAGAGATGCTTTCAGTGGTCGATGTTTTAATGCCAGAAGCTCCCAGGATGAATAAATTACCTGCTGTAAATTAATTGCTCCGCCTACGAGTTCACTATCGCGTCGGCGGGCGAAGTTTCGCAGTCGTTTAACGATATTATCCATGCGCTCAACCAGCGATCGCATCGTAACGATATAGTTTTTCGCCAAACCAGTGTCTTGTTGCTCTATAGCGCGATTGGCGCTGAACAGGTACATAGATAATGCATTAAGCGGTTGATTGATTTCATGCGCCAGTGTTGTCATTGTCTGCCCAACTACGGCCAGTTTGGCGGTTTGGATCAATTCACTTTGTGCGGTTCGCAGATTTTTTTCTGTCGCGATTCGATCACAGATTTCCTGCCCCAGTTGACGTTGCTGCTGATTAATTTGCTCTATCGTCTGGCGGAGTAGGTTGGCAATTCTACCAAGCTCATCATTGCCGGAGACTGGAATATCTGCATCGAGTTCACCGTTACTTAATTTGACGACGGCATCATTCAGTAAGCGAAAACGGCGGATCATCCTTGGTCGAATGTAGAAGTAATTTACCAGAATAACGAACAGTAAGGCCGTCACCATAGCGGCAAAAATCAGTAGTCCACTGATTTGCATTATTTTTTCTAATCGCAGATTGAAAGTTTGTAGCTGTTGATGGCTATTACCCAGTTGCGTTTCTAATTGGCCGCGTATTTGCGTAAAAACACGCTCTTTATCCCTGATGGTATTCATAAGGGTCTGTTGAGCCTGCTGCCAGGCGGCCAGAGTTCCGGGTAGATAATTTTGCTGTGTACCCAGTTCCCACAGGGAATAAACTGTCTGGTGTAATGTAATAGTGCTGGAATAAGAAGCTAACGACCGCACATTTTCGTCAATGCTATGCTTCAAAAAATCCAGGTATTGAATATGTTGTTTTAACGACTCAGTATCATTGTTATGCGTGTTAAGCATCTCCTTTAAGGTACTGACGATTTCAGTTTCTATATGTGAGAGTTCGAAAACGAGCTGTAACTCGTTTTGAATAGATTGCAGTGCATTTTGCAACCCCTGGTTTTCGTGAAGATCTTTCCGTTGGCTGAGTTGATTGAGCAATGATGATTGTTGCCAACTTAAATCCTGAGTCAGGGAGTTGAGTTCATTATTGAAATCGTCATGCAACCAGTTAACTCTTGACGATATAACGTCGAGTTTTCCGTTTTCCTTATTGTGTTCATTCAATGCCTTATCGAGATTGCCAAGCAATTTGCGACTACTGGCGACCTGTTGGTTAAGCGCACTTTGATGTACTGAATCAAGATGGGGATTAATCGACTGAATTTTTTGTAGCCGTTGTTCAATTTGCTCTCTTACCTGAAGGCGGCTATCGGTGTTGGTTGTCTGTTGTAGCTCATTGAATTCATTTACCAATGCCGTAAGGTTTTCTTCAAAAAGAAATGAAGCCTGAATTCGTGGGAAATAATCGTCAAGTGCGTAGCGAACCTGGGAATTTTGTTCATGCCAGGAATAAAGGCTAACTACACTAACGAATAGCGTAAGAACGGCACTAAAAACAAAGGCGAGACGCAAGCTCGTACCGATAGTATGTAGTTGTTTCACTTTAATGACTCAAGTTGCGTATTCACTAATTGCTGCTGCTGCAGGAAAAACTGCTGCCATGCCATAATCTGGGCTTCACGAAAACCTGATTGCAGTTCGAATTGCTGTAGATATGTAGGATTAACAGACTGTTGCGGAGTAACGGGAACCGCGGTTAATAGTGCGCGCACCTCTGGCAATGTCCGCTTAAGTCGATGTTCTGCGGCATATAATGCTTTCCAGCTTTTCTGAAGCTCGGTAAGGCGAAAAGTAATCGCATAATCAAATAACAATTGCACAAGCTTTTGGCGTTGCATGATCAACGGGTAATCAAGCGAAGGAGATGCAAATAACCGCATTTGTTGGTCAGCGAGTGGAGTGCCGGAGGGCAGAGGATATACCGGATACTTCCCTGAATCAGAATCGCTCAGTGCTTGCTGGCCTTCCTGACTCAACAAGAAATCAATAAAACGTCCCGCCTCTTGTGGATGATTACTGCCTTCTGTAATGGCAATAAACATAGGCGCTGCGCGCGAGTTGGGGAAATAGCTGAAACGTAAAGTTGAATTATTAAGCAGTACGTTAGCGTAATTGTCGATTACCGGACCAGCGTCCCCCAGTCCTGTACTGATCTTATTTGCTACGCCGAAGCTACGTGATGAAATGGTGGCGAGATTACCGCCTATTTTCAGTAGTGTACTCCAACCGCTATTCCATCCTTGTTGTTGCAGAAGATCTTCAATCATCAGATGAGTCGTATCTGAACGAGAAGGACTGCTCATTAATAGCGTTCCTTGATAACGCGACTTACTTAATTCCTGCCATGATGTTGGCACAGGCTCTTTTTTGTCTTCCAGATGCGCCACATTGATAAGAATGCCGTAGCCCGATATGGCAACAGCAACGGTGGTTGAACGAATGGATTCCGGTACTAACTTTCTACTTGTTTCTATTTGATTATTAAATGGCTGGAGCAGATTTTTACTTTGTAACCGCTGTAGCAACATAGGGGATGAACTCAGTACCAGATCAATATTTTCACCCAATGGATTTTCCAGCAGGCGCTCAATAGATGCACTGGTTCGGTTGAGCGTACGGATTTTGGTTGCCTGTGGTTGCTTTTGCCATTGACTGATAATGTGCTCTGTCGCTTCCGAAGAAAGCGTTGTAGCAATCACTAATTCATGCGCTGAGGCAACGCTGATATATAAAATCCAACAGATTAGTGCTCTTTGCATAATGCAAATCATGTCAAAAATCCCATTAATAAGAGATAAATTCCTGGGCTGTAATCCATGTTGTTATCCATTAGTTAACATAAGCAACGAACTTTAAGCCATATGTTTTTGTATTTGTAAATTATCATTAATTCGGCAAGCAACCAGCATTACTATATCCGCAAGTGACTGTTACGGAAATGTGCATTAATTAATTTCCACATTTTCGCTCTCAGATTCAGGTTCTGACTGTATAGCAGTAAAAAATGAAATTTGTTATTGGCGGCTTCAGCCCATTTTTTTACCCGTTGAGGATGGTAATAACAAGCACTATCGTGAATAGGGTCATCTGCGGTGGCCTGATGCAGACTTAGCGCCTCAGTAATTATGACGGAGTTCCAGTCTTCAGAAACCATAAAAAAAGCTTTAATTCGATTACAAATCCGCGTGTTACGACGGGTATCCTGAAGGTGTTCAGACTCTGTTTTTTGTTGTGGGGTGATGAAGGTTTTCATGTTGTGCAGCATGGTTCTCTGGCATAACAAGAACAAGTATCTTCAATGATCCCGATTATAGAGGAAAAATATGTGATTGAACTCAAAAAATGAAAATTTTAATAAAACTAATTTTTTTTAAATTGGGCCTGTTGTAACACGTTAAGGTTTAAATAATAGCCATGTTGCATTTTCTAAAATCAAATATGGGCAAGAAATGGAACATGGGATTTGTTTTTTTGAGTCAGTTTTGACTCATTTGCCCTGTATTGTAACTTAAACTCTCTTGCTTCACTATCTTCAAAACTCACTAAGTAAAGGCTTTTAAAATACTCTTCAGAGAGTAGTAATGAGCATTGCTATGAATATTATTATTTGATTAAACAACACTATGAACTGGAAGGTGATATATGCTTTCTTTATTGAAACCTAAAGTGGCAACACATAAGGTTCCTGAAAGTGAAGTGAAAAGTACCTATAATCGTTACCGTATGCAGGCGTTATTCAGCGTATTTATCGGTTATCTTTCGTATTACATTGTCAGGAATAACTTTGTTCTCTCTACACCGTATTTAAAACAAGAGCTTAATCTTTCTGCGACGCAAATAGGGCTGTTAAGCAGTTGTATGCTGATAGCCTACGGTATTAGTAAAGGGATAATGAGCAGTCTGGCGGATAAAGCTAATCCCAAAGTATATATGGCAGTGGGTTTAATACTTTGTGCTCTCGTTAACGTGGCGCTTGGTTTTAGTTTCGCATTCTGGATGTTTGCAGGACTTGTCATTCTGAATGGTTTCTTTCAGGGAATGGGTGTTGGCCCGTCATTTATTACGATCGCCAACTGGTTTCCTCGTAAAGAACGGGGCATCGTCGGTGCGGTCTGGAATATTTCGCACAACGTGGGTGGCGGTATTGTTGCTCCGATTGTTGGCGGTGCATTTGCTGTGCTGGGGACTGAACACTGGAAAATAGCAACATATGTTATTCCAGCGATTGTCTCTGTTGTCATTGCTATCGTGGTACTGATGTCAGGTAAAGGTTCACCGGTAAGTGAAGGTTTGCCGCCATTAAACGAAATCGTTCCGGACGACGTCAGCATTAAAGCAAAAGATGATCGTGCGCCGGAAGATATGACTGCCTGGCAAATTTTTTGTACCTATGTGCTTAAAAATAAGAATGCCTGGTTTGTCTCTTTCGTTGATGTTTTTGTCTATATGGTGCGTTTCGGAATTATCAGCTGGTTACCTATTTATCTGTTAAGCGTGAAGCATTTTACGAAGACCGAAATGAGTACGGCATTTTTAATCTTCGAATGGGCGGCTATTCCAACGACATTATTTGCTGGCTGGTTGAGTGATAAATTATTTCATGGTCGCCGTATGCCGCCAGCGATTATCAGTATGGTATTGATTTTCTTCTGCCTGTTGGGGTACTGGAAAAGCGATTCTCTACTCTCTATTACTATTTTCGCTGCTTGCGTGGGCTGCCTTATCTATGTTCCGCAGTTCCTGGCCTCTGTTCAGACAATGGAAATTGTTCCCAGTTTTGCCGTGGGCTCCGCTGTCGGTTTGCGTGGTTTCATGAGCTATATTCTTGGAGCGACGCTTGGTACAAGCCTGTTTGGTATTATGGTCGATGAGGTTGGTTGGGATGGTGGTTTTTATCTTCTGCTTGCTGGTGTTATCTGTTGCATCATTTTCTGTACGTTAACGCACTTTGGTGCGATCGCTATGGAAAAACAACGTCAAAATGATGCTGAGACGTATCAACCAGAGCTTCAGACCCAAAAAAGCTAGGTTTTAGGGCCAGTCACGATGTGATTGGCCCACTCGCTTACTTTCATCACCGATTTTGCACCAGTTTGGTTGCGTAAAGCGCATTTCGAGTTATGGCAAAACGCGATTAACGTTTGCAGCGGGAACGACAAGTAATCCATTACCACGAAAACAGCGGCCACTCTTTGGCGACGGTAGTGAGTTGTGGCGCATCGAAAAGGGCTTGTGGCGAAACCACCGTTTCCTCAAGCGGGATATTTTTACCGTAGCGTTCTTTAAGCTTTCCCTGGACCAGCGGGTTGCTGAGATCGAACTCTTTCAGCTTTTGCTGTTCACCCATGCGCATTCCCAGCGCGTTCTGATAAACCTTCCATACAACTTCCGAACAGTACTGACGATCATCGCTCCACGAGAAGCTAAAGTCATACGGTTTGCCGAGATAACGTTTTGCCGTTTGCACCAGTTTTTGCTGTTGTTCGGTATTCAGTCCGCCTTCAACGCGGCGAACAATGTATTTGCCATCTTCACCGTGGGCTATCCATTGTTTGAGCGGGGTGTCTTTCACCGGGCCGACCGCTTCAAAAACGTAGGGCTTTTTGTTGCGTATCACCAGCATACCGGTGTGGCTGTAATCGGAATGAGTTGCCAGTTGGATCGCTTTACTTTGCGATGAGCGAGAGATCTGAAAGATGATGTCGCCGGTTTGCGGCTGCCAGGCAAAGGCAGGTACAGAAACCAGCAGGCTGAGGATCAGCAGCCTGTTTTTCATAGTTAAACGTCCATGTATAAAAAGCGGTGGGTCGCAGACAACGTGCTCGTTGTTTATGCCGGATGCGGCGTGAACGCCTTATCCGGCCTACAAGTTCGTGCAAATTCAATAAATTGCAATATGACGTAGGCCTGATAAGCGTAGCGCATCAGGCGATTCCACTCCGCGCCGCTCTTTTCCGCATTAGTATTCCCACGTTTCCGGGTTAATCCCCATCTCACGCATGATCTCTTTTGCCGCTTCCGGAATTTCGTCGCTGCGCTCTTTACGCAGGTCGGCATCATCCGGCAGAGGTTGCCCGGTAAAGGCATGCAGAAACGCTTCGCACAGCAGTTCGCTGTTAGTAGCGTGACGCAGGTTGTTCACCTGACGACGCGTGCGTTCATCGGTGAGGATTTTTAACACCTTAAGAGGAATGGAAACCGTAATCTTTTTGACTTGTTCACTCTTCTTGCCGTGCTCAGCGTATGGGCTGATATATTCGCCGCTCCATTCAGCCATGAGATACTTAATCCTCTTCGTCAATAAATTGAAACCAGACCACACAATTAATGTGGGTAATGGCCATAAACCCGCATAGTTTACCGTACAGGCGCTACCGTGACATCGTGTAATGCACCTGTCGGCGTGATAATGCATGTAATTTTAACGGTTATTGGGGAATTGCTCAATCTATACGCAAAGAAGTTTAGATGTCCAGATGTATTGACGTCCATTAACACAATGTTTACTCTGGTGGCTGACATTTCACCGACAAAGCCCAGGAAACTTCATCACATGACGCGTAAACAGGCCACCATCGCAGTGCGTAGCGGGTTAAATGACGACGAACAGTATGGTTGCGTTGTCCCACCGATCCATCTTTCCAGCACCTATAACTTTACCGGATTTAACGAGCCGCGCGCGCATGATTACTCGCGTCGCGGCAACCCAACGCGCGATGTGGTTCAGCGGGCGCTGGCAGAACTGGAAGGCGGCGCTGGTGCAGTGCTTACAAATACCGGCATGTCCGCGATCCACCTGGTGACTACCGTCTTTTTGAAACCCGGCGATCTGCTGGTTGCGCCACACGACTGCTACGGCGGCAGCTATCGCCTGTTCGACAGCCTGGCGAAACGCGGTTGCTATCGCGTGTTGTTTGTTGATCAAGGCGATGAGCAGGCATTGCAGGCGGCACTGGCAGAAAAACCTAAACTGGTGCTGGTAGAAAGCCCAAGTAATCCATTGTTACGCGTCGTGGATATTGCGAAAATCTGCCATCTGGCAAGGGAAGTCGGGGCGGTGAGCGTGGTGGATAACACCTTCTTAAGCCCGGCATTGCAAAATCCGCTGGCATTGGGTGCCGATCTGGTGTTGCATTCATGTACGAAATATCTGAACGGTCACTCAGACGTGGTGGCCGGCGTGGTGATTGCTAAAGACCCGGACGTTGTCACTGAACTTGCCTGGTGGGCAAACAATATTGGCGTGACGGGCGGCGCGTTTGACAGCTATCTGCTGCTGCGCGGTTTGCGTACTCTGGTGCCGCGTATGGAGCTGGCCCAGCGCAACGCGCAGGTGATTGTGAAATATCTGCAAACCCAGCCATTGGTGAAAAAACTGTATCACCCGTCGCTGCCGGAAAATCAGGGGCATGAAATTGCCGCGCGCCAGCAAAAAGGCTTTGGCGCAATGTTGAGTTTTGAACTGGATGGCGATGAGCAGACGCTGCGTCGTTTCCTGGGCGGGCTGTCGTTGTTTACGCTGGCGGAATCGTTAGGGGGAGTGGAAAGTTTAATCTCTCACGCCGCAACCATGACACATGCAGGCATGGCGCCAGAAGCGCGTGCTGCCGCCGGGATCTCCGAGACGCTGCTGCGTATCTCCACCGGTATTGAAGATGGCGAAGATTTAATTGCCGACCTGGAAAATGGCTTCCGGGCTGCAAACAAGGGGTAAAAATGAGTGTGATTGCGCAGGCAGGGGCGAAAGGTCGTCAGCTGCATAAATTTGGTGGCAGTAGTCTGGCTGATGTGAAGTGTTATTTGCGTGTCGCGGGCATTATGGCGGAGTACTCTCAGCCTGACGATATGATGGTGGTTTCCGCCGCCGGTAGCACCACTAACCAGTTGATTAACTGGTTGAAACTAAGCCAGACCGATCGTCTCTCTGCGCATCAGGTTCAACAAACGCTGCGTCGCTATCAGTGCGATCTGATTAGCGGTCTGCTACCCGCTGAAGAAGCCGATAGCCTCATTAGCGCTTTTGTCAGCGATCTGGAACGCCTGGCGGCGTTGCTCGACAGTGGTATTAACGATGCGGTGTATGCGGAAGTGGTGGGCCACGGTGAAGTGTGGTCGGCGCGCCTGATGTCTGCGGTGCTTAATCAACAAGGGCTGTCAGCGGCCTGGCTTGATGCCCGCGAGTTTTTACGCGCTGAACGCGCTGCGCAACCGCAGGTTGATGAAGGGCTTTCTTACCCGTTGCTGCAACAGCTACTGGTACAACATCCGGGTAAACGTCTGGTGGTGACCGGGTTTATCAGCCGTAACAACGCCGGTGAAACGGTGCTGCTGGGGCGTAACGGTTCCGACTATTCCGCGACACAAATCGGTGCGCTGGCGGGTGTTTCTCGCGTAACCATCTGGAGCGACGTCGCCGGGGTATACAGTGCCGACCCGCGTAAAGTGAAAGATGCCTGCCTGTTACCATTGCTGCGTCTGGATGAAGCCAGCGAACTGGCGCGTCTGGCGGCTCCCGTTCTTCACGCCCGTACTTTACAGCCAGTATCCGGTAGCGAAATCGACCTGCAGCTGCGCTGTAGTTACACGCCAGACCAAGGCTCCACACGCATTGAACGCGTGCTGGCTTCCGGTACTGGCGCGCGTATTGTCACCAGCCACGATGATGTCTGTTTGATTGAGTTTCAGGTGCCTACCAGTCAGGATTTCAAACTGGCGCATAAAGAGATCGACCAAATCCTGAAACGCGCGCAAGTGCGTCCACTGGCGGTTGGCGTGCATAACGATCGCCAGTTGCTGCAATTTTGCTACACCTCAGAAGTCGCTGACAGTGCGCTGAAAATCCTCGACGAAGCGGGATTACCCGGCGAACTGCGCCTGCGTCAGGGGCTGGCACTGGTGGCGATGGTCGGGGCAGGCGTCACCCGTAACCCGCTGCATTGCCACCGTTTCTGGCAGCAGCTGAAAGGCCAGCCGGTCGAATTTACCTGGCAGTCTGATGACGGCATCAGCCTGGTGGCAGTACTGCGCACCGGACCGACCGAAAGCCTGATTCAGGGCCTGCATCAGTCCGTCTTCCGCGCAGAAAAACGCATCGGCCTGGTATTGTTCGGTAAGGGCAATATCGGTTCCCGCTGGCTGGAACTGTTCGCCCGTGAGCAGAGTACGCTCTCGGCACGCACCGGCTTTGAATTTGTGCTGGCAGGTGTGGTGGACAGCCGCCGCAGCCTGTTGAGCTACGAAGGCCTGGACGCCAGCCGCGCGTTAGCCTTCTTCAACGACGAAGCCGTCGAGCAGGATGAAGAGTCGCTGTTCCTGTGGATGCGCGCCCATCCGTATGATGATTTAGTGGTGCTGGACGTTACCGCCAGCCAGCAGCTTGCTGATCAGTATCTCGATTTCGCCAGCCACGGTTTCCACGTCATCAGTGCCAACAAACTGGCGGGAGCAAGCGACAGCAACAAATATCGCCAGATCCACGACGCCTTCGAAAAAACCGGGCGTCACTGGCTATACAACGCCACCGTTGGTGCGGGCTTGCCGATCAACCATACCGTGCGCGATCTGATCGACAGCGGCGATACCATTTTGTCGATCAGCGGGATCTTCTCCGGCACGCTCTCCTGGCTGTTCCTGCAATTCGACGGTAGCGTGCCATTTACCGAGCTGGTGGATCAGGCCTGGCAGCAGGGCTTAACCGAACCTGACCCGCGTGACGATCTCTCTGGCAAAGACGTGATGCGCAAGCTGGTGATTCTGGCGCGTGAAGCAGGTTACAACATTGAACCGGATCAGGTACGCGTGGAGTCGCTGGTGCCTGCCCATTGCGAAGGCGGCAGCATCGACCACTTCTTTGAAAATGGCGATGAACTTAACGAGCAGATGGTGCAACGGCTGGAAGCGGCCCGTGAAATGGGGCTGGTGCTGCGCTACGTAGCGCGTTTCGATGCCAACGGCAAAGCGCGTGTAGGCGTGGAAGCGGTGCGGGAAGATCATCCACTGGCTTCTTTGCTGCCGTGCGATAACGTCTTTGCCATCGAAAGCCGCTGGTATCGCGATAATCCGCTGGTGATCCGCGGTCCAGGCGCAGGGCGTGATGTCACCGCCGGGGCGATTCAGTCGGATATCAACCGTCTGGCGCAGTTGTTGTAATCCTGAGCCAGAGAAAGCAGTATTTGCGTAACGCGCCCTGCGGAAAGCGGGGTGCTGTGAGTAAATACTGCTTGTTTATGTAGCCAGTGGATAAATTCTCTGCTGGTTGCCAAAGAGAGCATTTCAGCTTTGCTACTCTTTCCGCCCGTTAATGCACATACCATTTTACGATTTTTTCCCTGCTCCCAGAGTTGCCACTGATTTTTCCACCAGCCGTGATAAGTTGTTCCCTGAAAACGCCAGGGCATATTATTGGTACAGTCAGTTATTTCCTCTTCAATGAACCAAATTTCACCTTGCTGTTGGCGAAACAGATCAGCCCAGACCGTAATAATTGCGCCTCTTAAAAAACACTCGTGTGAAATAACATGAGTTTTAACTGTCGGGAATAAAATATTCAGTACTCTGAAATGTCCGTGTGCAGTGATAACCGGACGCAGAATAGCGCCTTTGGCATTGCGCTTGAGCGCTGCGCTGCCATACTGAATTTCATCAAACTGACTGCGGCGTAGAAATTGTGCTTCGCGCATATCAACGCGGTGTACGATATTGCTATCGTATAGCTCTGATTCTGCTTTTCCTTTAAATCGGTAATGCAGACTTTCTCCAGCTTGATGCTGAGTGTAATTAGTAGAGAGATGAAGAATATTTCCGTGAATAGCATCGAAACTCATTAAAACATACAGTTTCTGCCCGCCGCTGGCTCCCTGAAATGGCACCAGAAGAGCAACCGTTTCGATTATTTCGGGAGGCGTTATTTCTTTCTGATATTGTTTGGGCGTCCAGACCTTTTTGCAGTTACGGCATTGAATGCGTTGCGAACCTCGTGGATTGTGACCATAACAAATCGTCTCTGTGCCATAACATACCGGGCAGAAATGGCCCTTTTCAGAGGCCCACGTAGATAAGTGAACTGACAACCAGTCACGAAATTGTTGTTCGTCAAACAACGGTGGGTAGCTTCCACATGCCCGGCAGTGCAATGCTGCATAACCCAGTCGATAGTCAGGCCAGCTGTAATCTGTCGATGTTGACCGTCCTAAATTACGGCAACCAAACGACTTGCAGGCATTAATCGTAAACAGAGTCGACATATATCACCAACGATTTCACAAGGTCGTTGATTTTGTCCGGCAACGCTCCCTTGTGGATGTGATTACTCTCACATAAATAACTCTTTCAGAACGTAATGTAGCAATCCTTTAAATCACTGAAAGGGACTATTTATGAAAATTAAAATACTTGCTGCGGGTATCGCATTAACACTGCCGTTCTGGGCTTGCGCCAAAGATGTCACTATCATTTATACCAACGATCTCCATGCACATGTAGAACCTTATAAAGTGCCGTGGATCGCTGACGGTAAACGGGATATTGGCGGCTGGGCAAATATCACAACGCTGGTTAAACAAGAAAAAACAAAAAATAAAGCGACATGGTTTTTTGATGCGGGTGACTATTTTACCGGGCCCTATATCAGCAGCCTGACCAAAGGCAAAGCTATTATCGATATTATGAATACCATGCCATTTGATGTCGCCACAATAGGCAACCATGAATTTGACCACGGCTGGGACAACACATTATTACAGTTGAGTCAGGCAAAATTCCCTATTGTGCAGGGCAATATTTTTTATCAGAACAGCAGTAAATCATTCTGGGATAAGCCCTATACCATCATCGAAAAAGACGGCGTGAAAATTGGCGTTATAGGTTTGCACGGAGTATTTGCCTTTAATGACACGGTATCCGCTGCCACGCGAGTGGGTATTGAGGCGCGCGATGAAATTAAATGGCTACAACGTTATATCGATGAACTCAAAGGCAAGGTTGATTTGACCGTCGCCCTGATCCACGAAGGTGTTCCGGCCCGCCAGTCCAGTATGGGAGGCACGGATGTGCGTCGCGCGTTGGATAAAGATATTCAGACGGCAAGTCAGGTGAAAGGGCTGGATATTTTGATCACCGGACATGCGCATGTGGGTACACCGGAACCGATTAAAGTCGGCAATACGCTGATCCTCTCGACGGACAGCGGCGGGATTGATGTGGGTAAACTGGTGCTGGACTACAAAGAGAAGCCGCATAAATTTACGGTGAAAAGCTTCGAGCTTAAAACCATTTACGCCGACGAGTGGAAGCCCGATCCACAAACGAAACAGGTGATTGACGGCTGGAATAAAAAGCTTGATGAAGTGGTGCAACAAACGGTGGCGCAATCGCCGGTTGAATTAAAACGTGCCTATGGTGAATCGGCATCCCTCGGGAACCTGGCGGCTGACGCTTTACTGGTAGCGGCGGGTAAAAACACCCAATTGGCGTTAACCAACTCTGGCGGTATTCGCAATGAGATCCCCGCAGGGGCGATTACGATGGGCGGCGTCATCAGTACCTTCCCGTTCCCCAACGAACTGGTGACGATGGATCTCACGGGTAAACAATTACGCAGTTTGATGGAACACGGCGCAAGTTTAAGTAATGGCGTTTTACAGGTATCGAAAGGCCTGGAAATGAAGTACGACAGCAGTAAGCCGGTTGGTCAGCGGGTTATCTCACTGACTCTGAATGGCAAACCGATTGAAGATGCGACGGTTTACCCTATTGCTACTCAAAGTTTCCTTGCTGATGGTGGAGATGGTTTCACCGCCTTTACCGAAGGGAAAGCGCGTAACACAACGGGCGGTTATTACGTTTATCACGCCGTGGTTGATTACTTCAAAGCGGGCAATACCATCACGGATGAACAACTCAACGGTATGCGTGTGAAAGATATCAAGTAAACATACGCATTGAGTTGGTTTACACCTTATTGCCGGATGATGATATCGACGTATATCTCATTCGGCATTTGTATTACGCCGATTCCCGCACCACCAGTTGCCCGGAAAGCGCAATTCTTTGGGTTTGCAAATCCGGGTCTTTTAATTTGCGAATCATCAGGGTCGCTGCCTGGCGTCCGGTTTCTTCACTGGCGGAAGATACATAGGTGAAAACAGGAGAGGTCAGGTTGATATGCAGCATATCTTCAAAACCAATTAGCGCTACCTGCTGGGTCAGAAAGACGTCTTTCCCGACGGTGCGCCCCACCTGATGTATGCCGTTGATGCCGCCAATCATAGCGTCGGGCGAATGGCAGAGCAGGGCGGTAATGGCGTTGTTATTTTCCAGCAGCTGGCGCGTTGCCATGCTGGCAGCCCAGGTGTCACCGTCACAGGCTGGCGTGAACTCGTCACGACCAGCAATGCCAAATTTTGCCAGGGTCTGGCGAAAACCAACCAGTCGCTGCTGACGGATAAGATCACTTTCTCTGCCACCGAGATAGGCAATGTAACGATGGCCGCGCTCAATTAAATAACGTGTGGCAAGACTTGCTGCCTGCTGGTTGTCACGCAACACCAGGTTGCACTCATCTTTGATAGGCGTTTGTGACGCGACAACAAGGGGAAGCGAACACTGGCGGATTAGTGTGGGGAGGGTTTCACGATGCGCATCGGAAGCCAGATAAATCACTCCGGCAACACCTTGTTGCTTGAAGGAAAGTAAACAACGTTCAAGATGTTCATGTTCGTTCTGTGGTTGCCCGAGGAATACCATATAGCCCCTGGCTTCCAGTTCCTGAACAATGCTAGCCATCACTTTGATGGAAAAGCTATCGCTAAAATCACGTAAAATCAGTCCGATAAGATTTGAAGTGTGGGAACGTAAATTGGCGGCGGCAACATTATGCACGTAGCCCAGTTCGTCAATAGCAGCATGAACTTTCCCGATGGTCGCCTCCGAGATTTTCCCTTTCTGGCGCAACACTAGCGACACAGTAGAGACGGAAACTCCGGCTCTTTTGGCAACATCAATTATGCTGACTTTCTTCAAACTCACTCCCTGAACAACGTTGATTCTTTAAATAGCAAGAAGGTTCTGGTCAGGGACCAGAACCTCTGACATTGAGTAATCTTAAGGCTATTTACCGATCATCGTCGACATGGTTTGCGCGATAAATTGCGCTCGCGCGCCAAAAATGACCTGAATGCCGTTATTGCCGACAAAAACCACGCCACGGGCGCCAATATTATTCAGACCATCCTGATCCACCGCTTCTTTATCAGAGACTTCCAGACGTAAACGCGTGATGCAGGAGCCTACCGATTTAATGTTTTGCTGACCGCCAAGTAGCGTGATGATTTCTGTTGCCAGCTCGTCATCGGTTTTATCATTAGCGCTAACCGTAGTTTCAGTACGACCAGGCGTTTTCACATCAAAACGACGAATAACAAAGCGGAAGGTGAAGTAGTAGATCACCGCCATTGGCACGCCGACGATAATGGCGCTCAGGAAGTTGGTTTTGTAGCCGTTAAAGGATGGCAGGATGCCAAACGAAATATAATCGATAAGCCCTGCCGAGAAGGATTTGGCAATATGTGCATGCAGCAGATACATCGCCATATAGGAAAGGCCCGCCATGATGGCATTGAAGACATACAGCACAGGGGCGACAAAGATAAATGTAAATTCAACGGGTTCTGTAATGCCGGTCAGAAAACAGGTTAATGCGGCAGAGAACAGAATACCGGCGGCAATTTTCTTATTCTTTGTGTGCGCTTCATGGTACATCGCCAGGCACGCCGCAGGCAGGGCAAACAGCATCAGGGGGAATTCGCCTTGCATAAATTTACCGGCGTCATGATAACTGTCGCTGCTAAATGATTTCACCCCTTCTTCCAACATCTTGAACCAAATCGTCTGATCGCCGTGAATCATTTGCCCGGCATGGGTAGTGTAATCCCCAAAAGAATACCAAAACGACGGATACCAGATGTGGTGCAGGCCAAGCGGAATGAGCGCCCGTTCAGTTACACCAAAAATAAAGGTCGATGCCGCCTGGTTATCACCATTGACGATAACTGATAGTGCATCGATTCCCGACTGAATATGTTGCCAGACATAGGGCAGTAACAAGCCAAGGATGAAGGAAAGAAAAGCCGTCGCGATAGCGACAAAGCGTTTTCCGGAGAAAAAACCAAGGAATTCTGGCAATTGCATGGTATGAAAACGGTTGTAACACCACGCTGCCAGAATCCCGCATATCAGGCCGCCAAAAACGCCCATTTGCAGTGTGGGGATCCCCACCACCATCGCGTATTTGCCGCCTTGCCCGGCCATTTCTGGCGTGATGCTAAGTACGGTGCTGATGGTGATATTGGTGACAAAAACGGAAACGGCTGCGGATAACGCCGCAATTCCTGATTCAGAAGCCAGCCCTACGGCGGAACCGATAGCAAAAAGCATCGGCAAGTTATCAAAAATAATGCCGCCTGCATTCATCATCAAAGGCAAATGGAATTTATCGCCGAACGCCAGTAACAACCCAGCGGCAGGCAGAAGCGAAATTGGCAGCATTAGGGCGCGACCAATCATCGACAATTTAGAAAGTGACTTCACGAAACTCGACATCAGATTCATGCTGATTTCCCCCGAATAGCGCATAAATCTGCGCGAATTAGTCTTTTTTTGTATAAGTAGAACGTTCTAGTAGAACGTTCTACTTATCGTGGGGGATGCATAATTGCTCTGCAACATAATTTTGGAGAAATTGTTAATAGTTTGAAGTAGTTCAAATAATAAACATGCAGTATTGAATGCAAATTATGGTATCTATTTGTTTTATTTAAATAAGTGTTCAGCTAACACTGACGAGCATATTAATTAACTCTTATTTAAATAAATTTGAAGCCGATGGCTTATCCGTTTATTCATTACTTCGCGCGCGATAATGCGAGAGAACCCATTTACTCCCACATTCAAATGAAGAAAATTCATCTTCACTGATTATTCCTCACCATCATGGGGCATTTTTCGGTTGACGCCCCTCGGCTTTTCCTTCATCTTTACATCTGGACGTCTAAATGGATAGATGTTCACAACACAACATATAACGACAAGCGATTGATGAGGTAAGGTATGAGCTTTTTTCACGCCAGCCAGCGGGATGCCCTGAATCAGAGCCTGGCCGAAGTCCAGGGGCAGATTAATGTTTCGTTCGAATTTTTCCCGCCGCGTACCAGTGAAATGGAGCAGACCCTGTGGAACTCCATCGATCGTCTTAGTAGCCTGAAACCGAAATTTGTTTCAGTGACCTATGGCGCAAACTCCGGCGAGCGCGACCGCACGCACAGTATTATTAAAGGCATTAAAGACCGTACTGGTCTGGAAGCTGCGCCGCATCTTACCTGCATTGATGCGACGCCTGCCGAGCTG
The DNA here is from genome assembly GCF_005845405.1 of Escherichia sp. E4930. NCBI lineage: Bacteria > Pseudomonadati > Pseudomonadota > Gammaproteobacteria > Enterobacterales > Enterobacteriaceae > Escherichia > Escherichia sp. E4930. The sequence continues at coordinate 219,294 of NZ_VCDZ01000009.1, forward strand.
CGGACCATCGCCCGCGACTACTGGAATAACGGTATTCGCCATATCGTGGCGCTGCGTGGCGACCTGCCGCCGGGAAGCGGTAAGCCGGAAATGTATGCCTCTGACCTGGTGACGCTGTTAAAAGACGTCGCGGATTTCGATATCTCCGTGGCGGCGTATCCGGAAGTGCATCCGGAAGCGAAAAGCGCCCAGGCGGATTTGCTTAACCTGAAACGCAAAGTGGACGCCGGCGCCAATCGCGCGATTACCCAATTCTTCTTTGATGTCGAAAGCTACCTGCGTTTTCGTGATCGCTGCGTTTCGGCGGGTATCGATGTGGAAATTATTCCTGGCATTTTGCCCGTCTCTAACTTTAAACAGGCGAAGAAATTTGCTGACATGACCAACGTACGCATTCCGGCGTGGATGGCGCAAATGTTTGATGGTCTGGATGACGACGCCGAAACCCGCAAGCTGGTGGGCGCGAATATTGCGATGGATATGGTGAAGATTTTAAGCCGTGAAGGGGTGAAAGATTTCCACTTCTATACGCTTAACCGCGCTGAAATGAGTTACGCGATTTGCCATACGCTGGGTGTTCGACCTGGTTTATAAGTGCTTTGGTTTCTGTAAAAATCACACGGTGATCACAAAATTAAAACAAAGCACAAAATGCCTCCTCGAAGCGAGGGGGCAGACAAGTAAAACTATTGACTCGCTTTTTCTCCTTCATTCCTTAAAAGAACAGAGAGAAAACAGGGATAAAATCCTTTTTTATAAGGTATTTGTCCGGAATCGGACATAATCAAAAAGGCTTATTTAAGATCAATTTGATCTACATCTCTTTAACTAATGATATGTAAGATCCCAACTATCGCATCCGTGGATTAATTCAATTATAACTTCTCTCTAACGCTGTGTATCGTAAGGGTAACACTGTAGAGGGAGTATATTGATGAGCACGTCAGACGATATCCATAACACAACAGCAGCCGGAAAATGCCCGTTCCATCATGGCGGTCATGACCAGAGCGCCGGTGCGGGAACAACCACTCATGACTGGTGGCCAAAACAACTCCGTGTTGACCTGTTAAACCAACATTCTAACCGTTCTAACCCACTGGGTGAGGACTTCGACTACCGCAAAGAATTTAGCAAGCTAGATTACTACGGCCTGAAAAAAGATCTGAAAGATCTGCTGACAGAGTCTCAACCGTGGTGGCCAGCAGACTGGGGCAGCTACGCTGGCCTGTTTATTCGTATGGCCTGGCACGGCGCGGGGACTTACCGTTCAATCGATGGTCGCGGCGGCGCGGGTCGTGGTCAGCAACGTTTTGCACCGCTCAACTCCTGGCCGGATAACGTCAGCCTGGATAAAGCGCGTCGTCTGTTGTGGCCAATCAAACAAAAATATGGTCAGAAAATCTCCTGGGCCGACCTGTTTATCCTCGCGGGTAACGTGGCGCTGGAAAACTCCGGTTTCCGTACCTTCGGTTTTGGTGCCGGTCGTGAAGACGTCTGGGAACCGGATCTCGACGTAAACTGGGGTGATGAAAAAACCTGGCTTGCCCACCGTAACCCGGAAGAACTGGCAAAACGCCCATTAGCAGCAACCGAAATGGGGCTGATTTACGTTAACCCGGAAGGACCAAATGCCAGCGGCGAACCGCTTTCTGCGGCTGCAGCTATTCGCGCGACATTTGGCAATATGGGGATGAACGACGAAGAAACCGTTGCGCTGATCGCGGGTGGTCATACGTTAGGTAAAACTCACGGCGCAGGCCCGGCAACGCACGTAGGTCCTGATCCTGAAGCGGCCCCGATCGAAAACCAGGGCTTAGGCTGGAAAAGTGATTTTGGTTCCGGTGTCGGTGCCGATGCCATTACGTCAGGTCTGGAAGTGGTCTGGACCCAGACGCCGACCCAGTGGAGCAACTATTTCTTCGAAAACCTGTTCAAGTATGAGTGGGTACAGACTCGTAGCCCGGCAGGCGCCATCCAGTTTGAAGCCGTAGATGCACCGGAAATTATCCCGGATCCGTTCGATCCGTCGAAGAAACGTAAGCCGACGATGCTGGTCACTGACCTGACGCTGCGTTTTGATCCAGAGTTTGAGAAGATTTCACGTCGCTTCCTTGACGATCCGCAAGCGTTCAACGAAGCCTTTGCCCGTGCGTGGTTCAAACTGACGCACAGGGATATGGGGCCGAAATCTCGTTACATCGGACCGGAAGTGCCGAAAGAAGATCTGATCTGGCAAGATCCGCTGCCACATGCGTTCTTCAACCCGAGCGAGGAAGATATCCTTAACCTGAAGACGGCGATTGCTGAGTCTGGTCTCTCTGTGAGCGAGCTGGTTTCTGTTGCCTGGGCTTCTGCCTCCACCTTCCGCGGTGGGGATAAACGTGGCGGTGCCAACGGTGCGCGTCTGGCATTAGCTCCGCAGCGCGACTGGGAGGTTAATGCCGCAGCAGCACGCGCATTGCCGGTGCTGGAGGGGATCTATAAATCCTCACACACGGCTTCACTCGCTGACATTATTGTTCTCGCCGGTGTTGTTGGTGTCGAAAAAGCGGCGAGTGCTGCGGGTATCAGCATCAGTGTTCCGTTCACACCAGGTCGCGTAGATGCACGTCAGGATCAGACGGATATCGAGATGTTCGAGCTGCTCAAACCTGTTGCTGATGGTTTCCGTAACTATCGCGCTGCGTCGGGCGAGGCTACCACTGAATCACTGCTGATTGATAAAGCACAGCAACTGACGCTGACCGCGCCGGAAATGACCGCGCTAGTGGGCGGGATGCGTGTACTGGGTGCCAACTTCGATGGCAGCAAAAACGGCGTCTTCACTGACCGTGTGGGCGTATTGAGCAATGACTTCTTCGTGAACTTGCTGGATATGCGTTACGAGTGGAAAGCGACCGACGAATCGAAAGAACTGTTCGAAGGCCGTGATCGTGAAACGGGTGAAGTGAAATACACCGCCAGCCGTGCGGACCTGGTATTTGGTTCTAACTCCGTTCTGCGTGCACTGGCAGAAGTTTACGCCAGCAGCGATGCCCACGAGAAATTTGTAAAAGACTTCGTGGCAGCATGGGTGAAAGTGATGAACCTCGACCGTTTCGACCTGCTGTAATCTGACCTTCTTCAGCGACTGCCTTTCAGGCAGTCGCTGAAGTTTCTTTACCGGCGTATAGTGTCCACAGGAAAACTACACACTGGATCTCTCATGTCTGCCGCAGGAAAGAGCAACCCACTGGCAATCAGTGGCCTGGTTGCGCTCACACTTATCTGGAGTTATAGCTGGATTTTCATGAAGCAAGTCACCAGCTACATCGGTGCCTTCGACTTCACCGCCTTACGCTGCATTTTCGGCGCTCTCGTTTTATTCATCGTTCTTTTGTTACGTGGTCGCGGAATGCGCCCGACGCCGTTTAAATACACCTTAGCCATTGCCCTGTTACAAACCTGCGGGATGGTTGGCCTGGCACAGTGGGCGCTGGTCAGCGGCGGAGCGGGGAAGGTGGCGATCCTGAGCTATACCATGCCGTTCTGGGTGGTGATTTTCGCCGCGTTGTTTCTCGGTGAACGCCTGCGACGCGGGCAATATTTCGCGATTCTGATTGCCGCTTTCGGCTTATTTTTGGTGTTGCAGCCGTGGCAACTCGATTTCTCTTCGATGAAAAGTGCCATGTTGGCAATCCTCTCCGGTGTTAGTTGGGGGGCGAGCGCGATTGTTGCTAAACGTCTGTATGCCCGTCATCCGCGCGTGGATTTATTGTCGTTAACATCCTGGCAGATGCTGTATGCGGCGCTGGTGATGAGTGTGGTCGCTTTACTGGTGCCGCAACGTGAAATTGACTGGCAGCCCACCGTGTTCTGGGCGCTGGCCTACAGTGCGATTCTGGCGACGGCGCTGGCGTGGAGCTTATGGTTGTTTGTATTGAAAAACTTGCCTGCCAGTATTGCCAGCTTAAGTACTCTGGCGGTTCCCGTTTGCGGCGTACTCTTTTCCTGGTGGCTGCTCGGTGAAAATCCTGGTGCGGTTGAAGGTAGCGGTATTGTGCTGATTGTACTGGCACTGGCGCTGGTGAGCCGTAAGAAAAAAGAAGCCGTCAGTGTAAAAAGGATCTGAATTTTTTCTTCATATGGGGCGATCGCTTATTTAACAAAATACCGATAATGCCCCACCATCCGCCAGCTAAACAGTACATCTTCTTCCTGCGCGCCTGCGCCAATGTTATGTATCACCAGCGGCGTACCGTCGCGGGCGAAGCCATCTGACACCACCCCAATATGTGCCAGCCCGTTGTCCAGTTGCCAGGAGACAATATCACCCGCTTGATAGTCACCGGCGTTTTTGCTGGTGGGGCGTGTTTTATCGTGGCGGGTAAACCAGGTTTCCAGATTAGGCACCCGACGGTGATCGATGTTGCTGTCCGGGCGCTTTAACTTCCATTTTTGTGGGTACTCGGCAAAATTCTTCGCCATATCTTCGTGCACCAGTTTCTGCAAATCGACCTTCTGGCTGCGCAAGGCGCGGATCACCACATCGGAACATACGCCGCGTTCTTGCGGGACATCACCGCCAGGATAGGTAAGCTGCACATACGCCGGATCGTAAAATAGCGTGCTGCCAATTTGCTGTCTGGCACCGTCTGCGATGGCAAGGTTGGTGTTGGCCTGGATTTGTACCACGGTTGGTGGAACGGCGGGAGATTTTAAGGAGTGGCAGGTAAATGCCGTTAGCAGGCTGACCAGCGCCAGTGAAGCTTTCATCTGTTTCATCCGTGAAAATAAGAGTCACAGATTCGACCTTCCGGGCTAACGATTGTTCTGTGGAGAAAATGTCCAGAAGCGGATAAAAAAACTCCCAATCAACGTGGGAGTTTTAGTTTACTGGCACAGAGTGCCGGATGCGGCGTGAACGCCTTATTCGGCCTACAAAAGCACGCAAATTCAATATATTGTAGAGATTACGTAGGCCTGATAAGCGTAGCGCATCAGGCAATTTTGCGTTCAAACTCCCGGACAAGCCGGGAGTTTGGAGTAGGTTATTCCCACTCTTGCAGGAAACGCTGACCGTACTGGTCGGCTACCAGCAGTGCGGCGTAAACCTGATCTGGCGTCGCGCCGCCAGGCATGTTGTGAATGGTTTCACCTTCTGCACATGCCGCTTCTGCCACAATTCGCATTTTCGCCGGGACATCTTCTTTAATATCCAGTTGAGCGAGAGTTATTGGCAAACCTACCGCATGGCTAAGTGCAGCTACGGTTTCGATTTCCTCAACCGGCGCGTTTTCCAGAACCAGCTGCGTCAGCGTACCGAATGCCACTTTTTCACCGTGATAATAGTGATGCGCATCCGGGATAGCGGTCAGGCCGTTATGCACCGCATGAGCCGCCGCCAGACCACCGCTTTCAAAACCAACGCCGCTCAAATAGGTGTTCGCTTCAATCACGCGCTCCAGCGCCGGAGTCACTACATGCTGTTCGGCGGCAAGCATCGCTTTTTCGCTTTCTTCCAGCAGGGTGTTGTAGCACAGTTCAGCCAGCGCCAGCGCCGCCTGAGTACACTTACCGCCCGCCATCGTGGTTGCGCCGCTACGAGAGCAGGCACGCGCTTCAAACCAGGTCGCCAGCGCATCACCGATACCCGCTGCTAACAGACGCGCAGGTGCGCCCGCGACGATTTTAGTATCGACAATGACCATATTCGGGTTATTTGGCAGCAGCAGATAGCGGTCAAACTCACCATCATCGGTGTAGATAACAGACAATGCGCTGCACGGTGCGTCGGTAGAGGCGATAGTCGGTGCGATCGCTACCGGAACACCCATGAAATGTGCCAGCGCTTTGGCAGTATCGAGGGTTTTTCCGCCACCGATACCGAGAATTGCGCCACACTGCGCAGTCTCCGCGATGCCACGCAGACGGTCGATCTCATTTTGCGAACATTCACCGCCAAACGGCGCAATTTCTACTACCAGCCCGGCATCTTTAAAGCTTTGCTCGACGGTTGCCTGAGCAAAACCTAATACAAATTTATCGCCAACAACCAACCAACGTTCTGCCAGCGGCTTCAGGTATTCGCCCAGGCGATTAATGACATCAGCGCCCTGGATGTATTTACCCGGTGATTGAATAATGCGGTCCATAATTGCTCCTTTAGAGATGAGTAGTGCCAAATGCGGCATTCCAGTCGTGTTCGAACTTCTCTATAGCTGACTCTACCGCAGGGGTGTTGAGCATTTGTTGCGCTACATCTAAGGGCAGTGTGATGGATTCACATCCTGCCAACAAACAATCCAGCGCCTGACGCGGCGTTTTAAAGCTGGCAGCCAGCACCATGCTTTCTGGCGCGTGCATTTCCAGTAACGCTTGCAGCTCCTGTACGGTACGAATGCCGTCTCCGCCCTGGGCGTCTACGCGGTTAACATACGGAGCAACGTATTTTGCCCCTGCCAGTGCGGCCAGTAACCCTTGTGCGGCGCTATATACAGCGGTGCCAAGTGTAGTAATACCCTCTTTTTTCAGCATCTTAATGGCGGCCAGACCTTCGGAAGTCACCGGGATTTTCACCACAATGCCCGGAATGGCATCGCGCAGGCGCTTCGCTTCTTCCACCATCCCCTGCGCGTCGCGGCTCATGGTCTGAGCAAACAGAATGCCTTCATCACCAATCGCTTTTTGCAGACGCGGCAGCACTTCCCAGATGGACTCCTTGCTGGCAGCGATAATGCTCGGGTTAGTTGTTACCCCGGCAATCGGGAATATGCGTGCCAGACGTTCGACTTCTGCGACGTTAGCGGTGTCCAGATACAGTTCCATGATGTTTCCTTTTACAGTTCCAGTTCATGTTGCAGCAGGCTGGCGATAGCGTCGGCAGAGGCGGCGTTAACCAGCGCGTTACGGAATTCTTCGTGCATGATGCGACGAGCGAGGCGCGAGAAAATGCGCATGTGCTGATCGCCCGCAGCGTGTTTGTTCAGGGTTAACATAATGATGAATTGCGCTTCATCATCGCCCCAGCGCACCGGCGCTTGCAGACGCGCCACGCTGATGGTGGATTGCTCAATGTGTTCTGATTTGCTGTGTGGAATGGCAAAACTAAAGCCCAGACCGGTAGAGAAAACGGCCTCGCGCGCCCACAAGTCGGCTTCTAGTTTACGCGGATAGCGGCAGCGGCCAGCCAGCAGCAGGTTATCGGTCATGCCTTTGAGTACTTCTTCTTTGCTGCGCCAGTCGCTTTCCAGCGTGATGCACTCGGCGGTGACCAGCGGTGCGTCCTGTTGGGTCATACGGAATTGCGCCAGCAGATGTTCCACTTCCAGCGAAGTCCGGCAGGCCATTGCCTGGTTGAGCAACTGGCGACACTCACGGCTATCAAGTTGCGCCATCCGCGCTTTCGCCGCCGGAATTGACGGTGCGCTCATGCTCAGCTCATCCAGCCCTAAACCAATCAGCAACGGCAGCACGGAACCTTTCGCCCCCAGTTCACCGCACAGACCAATCCATTTTCCCTGGCGATGCACCGCCTGCACGGCGTAATCGAGCGCCCGCAAGAATGCCGGATTCAGGCTGTTGTAGTGACGAGTAACCTTAGCGTTATCGCGATCCACCGCCAGCAGATATTGCGTCAGGTCATTACTGCCGATACTAAAGAAATCAATCTCTTCGCAGCATTGATCGATGATGAACATCACCGACGGCACTTCCAGCATAATGCCGAGCTGGATCTTCTCATCAAACGGAATGTGTTCGTTACGCAGTTGCTGTTTGGCTTCCGCCAGTTTTTCTTTTACCCATAAGATCTCTTCCATTGAGGAGATCATCGGGATCATGATTTTCAGGCTGCCGTGAGCAGAGGCGCGCAGGATCGAGCGTAGTTGTGTGGTGAACAGCGGGGCGTATTCTTCATAAATACGCACCGCGCGATAACCGAGGAACGGGTTAGCTTCTGCCGGAATGTTTAGATAATCAACGGGTTTGTCACCGCCAATGTCCATAGTGCGCACAATAATACTGCGTCCGTTGGCGGACTCCAGCGCCTGACAAAAAATGTTGTACAGCTCGCTTTCGCCCGGTGCGCTGGTGCGATCCATATAGAGCATTTCAGTACGGAACAAACCAACGCCTTCCGCGCCATTGCCAAATGCGGCCTGCGCTTCCACGGAGTGGGCGATGTTCGCCGCGACTTCGATACGGATACCGTCAGCGGTACGCGCTTGCTGGGTCAGCCAGACACGCTGTTGCTCACGCAGAGCGTCCTGTACGCGGGCTTCTTGCTGATAATAACGGGCTACGGCTTCCCCAGGCTCAACCACAATTGCCCCGGCGTTGCCGTCGATATAAATCGTTTGTTGCTGCCGCGGGGTAAGGGCATCGATATCCACACCAACCAGCGTCGGAATGTTGAACGAACGAGCAAGAATTACCGTATGTGACGTAGTGCCGCCGCTTTTCAGTAACAAACCTTTGAGGTGATTTTTATCCAGTTCGAGAAACTGACTGGGGGTCAGCTCATCCGCCATACAAATAGATGACTGCGTCAGCTTGCCCGGTGCCGGGAAGCGTTGTTCACCGTAGATTTGCTGGAGTAACTGGAAGCAGACGTCGCGTACGTCCAGCGCACGTTCTTGCAGGTAGCTACTGCTGGAACGGGCGAACTCTTCGCAAAAGTGATTCGCACTGGCGACAATCGCTTCGGCGCAGCTTAATCCGGCACTGACGCCTGCCAGTAAATGTTCGCGCAGGGAAGTATCGCCAGCCAGTGATCGGTGCGCTTCCAGAATCGCGCTGGTGGCACCGTCGCTATCCAGCAGACGAAACTCAATGTTTTTCATCACCAGCGTCAGGCCGTTTTCCAGTGCGGATTGCTCGGCGTCGACGTCTTTGGCAGCGGGAAGATTACCCAGCGCGTTGAGATCTAAAGAAGAGATCGGCGTCAGAATGCCGCCTGCGCTACCGCTACATACGGTGCGGGCGCGAATAATGCGCGGATTCAAATTAGTGAGTGAAACCGGCAGCGGCTCCAGCTCGTCAGATTTAACTTCTGCCAGCGGCGCGTCGCAGTGGGGGAATTCATCACGTAACCACTGGCTCAAGCGCTGGTGTGCTGCTTGTTCGTCAGCCCCGGAAATCAGTAACTGGCAGTTATCGCCCACCAGTGTATCGGTGCCAATCAGCGCCAGGGCGCTTTTGGCATTGCCTTTACGGTCAGTACGCAGGTTATGCCACTCAATTTGAGATGAAAAAGTATTACACAGCGTTTCAACGTGGCTTGCCGGACGCGCATGTACGCCGTTAGGCAGCTCACAAATAAATTCCACAATCAGGGCCATTGCCTCTCTCCCGGTACGGTTTTCTGTTTACAGGATAAGAGCGCATGGCAACGACCTGCCATGTGACAAATCTGCCAAAAGCTGGACAAATGTAATGTAACCGCCAATTTGCGACGCGTCTCACAAGACGCGCCATTCCGGCATGATTCCGAGTTAACGCAAGTTATGAGGCGGATCGCATTTTTGTACTGACATTACAAAAGTCCAGTAAATGGCCTTTTTATCCACTGTTTGACCTGCTTGCGATTGCCTATTGTTTCTCCCATCAAAAAATATGGACATAGGCTTGGGTAAGCCTGGGAGCGACTTATGAATGAGTTGGTACAGATCCTGAAAAACACTCGTCAGCACTTAATGACGGGCGTTTCACACATGATTCCCTTCGTGGTATCGGGCGGTATTTTGCTGGCGGTTTCCGTCATGTTGTATGGCAAAGGCGCAGTGCCGGATGCCGTAGCCGATCCGAATTTGAAAAAACTGTTTGATATCGGCGTTGCAGGTTTGACGCTGATGGTGCCTTTCCTCGCCGCTTACATCGGTTATTCCATTGCAGAACGCTCTGCGCTGGCCCCGTGCGCTATCGGTGCCTGGGTTGGTAACAGCTTTGGTGCGGGCTTCTTTGGTGCGCTGATCGCCGGGATTATCGGCGGCATCGTGGTGCATTACCTGAAGAAAATTCCGGTGCATAAAGTTCTGCGCTCGGTGATGCCCATCTTCATTATTCCCATTGCCGGCACCTTAATTACCGCTGGTGTCATGATGTGGGGGCTGGGGGAACCTGTCGGTGCGTTAACCAACAGCCTGACTCAGTGGCTTCAGGGGATGCAGCAAGGCAGCGTGGTGATGCTGGCGGTGATCATGGGGCTGATGCTGGCGTTCGATATGGGCGGCCCGGTTAACAAAGTGGCCTATGCGTTCATGCTGATTTGCGTTGCTCAGGGTGTTTATACCGTGGTGGCAATTGCTGCCGTGGGGATCTGTGTTCCGCCGCTGGGCATGGGGCTGGCAACGCTGATTGGTCGTAAAAATTTCTCCGCAGAAGAGCGCGAAACCGGTAAAGCGGCGCTGGTAATGGGCTGTGTTGGCGTCACTGAAGGGGCGATTCCTTTCGCTGCCGCCGATCCGTTGCGTGTCATTCCTTCCATTATGGTGGGGACTGTCTGTGGCACGGTGACCGCTGCAATGGTAGGTGCGCAGTGCTATGCAGGCTGGGGTGGTCTGATTGTACTGCCGGTGGTTGACGGCAAGCTGGGGTATATCGTGGCAGTGGCTGTCGGGGCTGTAGCAACGGCAATCTGCGTAAACGTGCTGAAAAGTCTGGCGCGTAAAAATGGGTCTTCGACTGCTGAGAAGGAAGATGACCTGGATTTGGATTTTGAAATTAATTAATTGAGGAACGAGCCATGACGAAAATTATTGCAGTAACCGCATGTCCTTCAGGTGTTGCCCATACCTACATGGCGGCAGAGGCGCTGGAAAGTGCCGCGAAAGCGAAAGGCTGGGAAGTAAAAGTAGAAACCCAGGGCTCGATTGGTCTGGAAAATGAACTGACTGCGGAAGACGTGGCGAGCGCCGATATGGTGATTCTGACCAAAGATATCGGCATCAAATTTGAAGAGCGTTTTGCAGGCAAGACCATCGTGCGTGTCAATATCAGCGACGCGGTTAAACGCGCTGACGCCATTATGAGCAAAATTGAAGCTCACCTGACGCAAAACGCTTAAGTTCTTATCCCGCCCGTAAAGGGCGGGTTCGCTTTCCCACAGGAGTTCCTCATGACGAATCGTATCTCTCGCCTCAAAACTGCACTGTTTGCCAATACCCGTGAAATCTCGCTGGAGCGGGCGCTGCTTTATACCGCCAGCCATCGGCAAACCGAAGGCGAACCGGTAATATTGCGCCGGGCGAAAGCAACAGCGTATATCCTTGAACATGTTGAAATTTCGATTCGTGATGAAGAACTGATTGCCGGTAACCGCACCGTAAAACCGCGCGCCGGGATTATGTCGCCGGAAATGGACCCTTACTGGTTGCTGAAAGAGCTGGATCAATTCCCGACGCGCCCGCAAGACCGTTTCGCCATTAGCGAAGAAGACAAACGTATCTACCGTGAAGAGCTGTTCCCGTACTGGGAAAAACGTTCGATGAAAGATTTCATCAACGGGCAGATGACGGATGAAGTAAAAGCCGCGACCAGCACGCAGATTTTCAGCATCAACCAGACGGATAAAGGCCAGGGACACATTATTATTGATTACCCGCGCCTGCTGAATCACGGGCTGGGTGAGCTGGTGGCGCAGATGCAGCAACATTGCCAGCAACAGCCGGAGAATCACTTTTATCAGGCAGCACTGTTACTGCTCGAAGCCTCGCAGAAACACATTTTGCGTTACGCCGAACTGGCGGAAACGATGGCGGCAAACTGCCCGGATGCTCAGCGTCGCGAAGAGTTACTGACCATTGCGGAGATCTCCCGCCATAACGCCGAACATAAGCCGCAGACGTTCTGGCAGGCGTGCCAGTTATTCTGGTACATGAACATCATTCTGCAATACGAATCCAACGCCAGTTCGCTATCGTTGGGGCGCTTCGACCAGTATATGTTGCCGTTCTATCAGGCATCATTAACCCAGGGCGAAGATCCGGCGTTCCTGAAAGAACTGCTCGAATCTTTATGGGTGAAATGCAACGACATCGTGCTGTTGCGCTCCACCAGCAGTGCGCGTTATTTCGCAGGTTTCCCGACCGGCTATACCGCACTGCTCGGCGGGTTAACCGAGAACGGACGTAGCGCGGTGAACATGCTTTCGTTCCTCTGTCTCGACGCCTATCAAAGCGTGCAATTACCGCAACCGAACCTCGGTGTGCGCACTAACGCCTTGATCGACACGCCGTTCCTGATGAAAACCGCAGAAACCATTCGCCTCGGCACGGGTATTCCGCAAATCTTCAACGATGAAGTGGTGGTGCCAGCGTTCCTCAACCGTGGCGTATCGCTGGAAGATGCGCGCGACTATTCCGTAGTGGGCTGTGTGGAATTATCTATTCCCGGCAGAACCTACGGCTTGCATGACATCGCGATGTTTAACCTGCTGAAAGTGATGGAAATCTGCCTGCATGAAAATGAAGGCAATGCTGCGCTGAGTTATGAAGGTTTACTGGAACAGATCCGCGCCAAGATCAGCCACTACATCACCCTGATGGTTGAGGGCAGCAATATTTGCGATATCGGTCACCGTGACTGGGCACCTGTACCGCTGCTCTCGTCGTTTATCAGCGATTGTCTGGAGAAAGGCCGCGATATTACCGATGGCGGCGCGCGTTATAACTTCTCCGGCGTACAGGGGATCGGTATCGCCAACCTGAGCGATTCTCTCCATGCGTTGAAAGGGATGATTTTTGATCAGCAGCGTTTAAGTTTTGACGAATTGCTGTCGGTATTAAAAGCTAACTTCGCAACGCCAGAAGGCGAAAAAGTCCGCGCTCGCTTAATTAACCGCTTCGAGAAATACGGTAATGATATCGACGAGGTGGATAACATCAGCGCCGAACTGTTGCGCCACTACTGCAAAGAAGTGGAAAAATACCAGAACCCGCGCGGCGGCTACTTCACGCCGGGATCGTATACCGTTTCTGCTCACGTCCCGTTGGGATCGGTGGTTGGCGCGACGCCAGACGGTCGTTTTGCCGGGGAACAGCTGGCAGACGGCGGCTTGTCACCCATGCTGGGTCAGGACGCACAAGGGCCAACGGCGGTACTGAAGTCCGTCAGTAAGCTCGATAACACGCTGCTTTCTAACGGGACGTTGCTGAACGTGAAATTCACTCCGGCGACCCTGGAAGGTGAAGCGGGATTACGCAAACTGGCCGACTTCTTACGGGCATTTACCCAGCTTAAGTTGCAGCATATTCAGTTTAACGTAGTGAACGCCGACACGTTACGTGAAGCCCAATTACGCCCGCAGGACTATGCGGGGCTGGTGGTACGCGTTGCCGGATACAGCGCCTTCTTTGTCGAACTGTCGAAGGAGATCCAGGATGACATCATCCGCCGGACTGCGCATCAGCTGTAACGTTGTAGAAACGCGCCGCGATGATGTGGCGCGCATTTTCAACATTCAGCGTTATTCGCTGAATGACGGCGAGGGCATTCGTACGGTGGTCTTTTTTAAAGGCTGTCCGCATCTTTGCCCGTGGTGTGCTAATCCGGAGTCGATCTCCGGCAAAATCCAGACGGTACGCAGAGAGGCGAAATGTCTGCGCTGCGCGAAATGTTTGCGAGATGCGGATGAATGCCCCTCCGGTGCGTTTGAACGGATTGGTCGCGATATCAGCCTTGACGCTCTGGAACGGGAAGTGATGAAAGATGACGTTTTCTTTCGCACGTCCGGCGGTGGCGTCACGCTTTCTGGCGGCGAAGTGTTAATGCAGGCGGAGTTTGCTACCCGTTTTTTACAGCGACTGCGGTTGTGGGGTGTGTCATGCGCCATCGAAACTGCCGGAGACGCGCCAGCCAGCAAACTGTTGCCGCTGGCGAAATTGTGCGATGAAGTGTTGTTCGATTTAAAAATTATGGACGCGACTCAGGCGCGGGATGTGGTGAAGATGAATCTGCCACGCGTGCTGGAGAATCTGCGTTTGCTGGTGAGTGAAGGTGTCAACGTGATCCCGCGTTTGCCGCTGATCCCCGGTTTCACACTCAGCCGGGAGAATATGCAGCAGGCGCTGGACGTGCTGATCCCGCTGAATATCAGGCAGATCCATCTGTTACCGTTTCATCAGTACGGCGAACCGAAATACCGTCTGCTGGGGAAAACATGGTCGATGAAAGAGGTGTCTGCGCCGTCGTCAGCCGATGTGGCAACGATGCGCGAAATGGCAGAACGGGCCGGATTTCAGGTTACCGTGGGAGGTTAAAATGGCATACCTGGTGGCAGTAACCGCCTGCGTGAGCGGCGTGGCGCATACTTACATGGCGGCGGAACGGCTGGAAAAGTTGTGCCAGATAGAGAAATGGGGCGTCAGCATTGAAACCCAGGGCGCGCTGGGAACGGAGAATCGTTTAGCGGACGAGGATATCCGCCGGGCGGATGTTGCGCTGTTGATTACGGATATCGAGCTTGCTGGTGCCGAGCGATTTGAACATTGTCGCTACGTGCAATGCAGTATCTACGCGTTCCTGCGTGAGCCGCAGCGGGTGATGAGCGCGGTGCGTAAAGTGCTTTCTGCGCCGCAGCAAACCCATCTTATTCTGGAGTAGTCGGTTTTTCTGTCAGTTGGCTGTGGTACTGCCGACGATATTCCGACGGCGAGCGTTCGGTGTTTTTACGAAACAGACGGCAGAAGTAGTTGCTGTCGACAAAGCCGCAGGCGTGCGCCACTTCTTTTACCTTCAGGTCATAGCCTTTCAATAACGTCTTAGCGTGCTCCAGTCGCGTGTGATTCAGGTATTCGTTAAAACCAATGGCCCCCGTTTTTTGAAACAGGTGCGAGAGATAGTTTGGTGAAATATAGAACGCCTGTGCGACAGATTCGCGGGTAAGCGCGGAGGCATAGCGTTCGTCGATATAATCACGAATAGCTTCGAATAGAGCCTGGCTGCGTGAGGCGGTCTGTATTTGGCTGCCAAGCAAATCGCGGCAGTGGCTAAGCAGGCTGGCGACGATAAGCCTTGCCGTTTGCTGCTCCTGCGGCTGCATTTGCATTTCATTGAGCGTTTGTAGCAGAAAAGAACCAATGCGCGGGCCGCGTCGGGCGACGTGTTGCTTCGCCAGATTTTGATACTGTTTGCCATCCCATTGCACGACGCTGAAGCCGAGTTGCTGTTTGCCAAACAGCACGCTAAAGGTGGTGGCGGGGGCTTGCCATTGTGGGAAATTCCAGCCGCCAGCGGGAACGTACAGCACATCGCCGGGAACTAACGTTGCTCCAGCGCCGGTATCAACAAACTCACCTTCCAGCACTATTTCCAGCCGTGGAAAATCGACCTGATACGCAAGATCGGGCGCCGGACCGTTGCTGCTGGCAAAGTAAATCTGGCGCAGCGACAGCGGGCCGTTGATCAGGCGGGAGAGCAGATAGCTGACGTCGTGATACATGTTATTCCCTTAGGTATGTAGACGGGAAAACAGTAACTGGCATTATGAAAAAAGGCCACCTGAAAAGTGTGGCCTGAGGGGCGTTCGATGTAAACATTGCGGCAGTTGTATTGCCGGATGCGGCGTAAACGCTTTATCTGGCCTACCGCCGCGATCTGTAGGCCGGATAAGACGCGTCAAGCGTCGCATCCGGCAAATAGCATCTGGCTGATAATTACTGATTACCCACCTGATCGCCATACGGCAGAGTGTCGTAATCGATCAGCGCATTTTTCTTATACGGATTACCAATCCAGCGGGTAGTTTCTTTGAACTGCGGATTCACCACTGAACGGGTTGGATCGTAACCGTCATAAGATAAGCCCGCCAAATCTGACCAGGTGTGGATCAGTTCCGCCAGGCTGTATTTACGATCAACATCCTGCGAGAAATCACGCGGATGAGTCGCTTGCCATTTTTCTGACGTCCACAGCAGGAACGGAATGGTGTACATATGACGCGTCGGGTTGTCTTCGTTACGCCCCTGAGTTTTGTGCGGCGGCGTGTCGTAAACCTCTTCACCGTGGTCAGAGAAGTAAACCAGGAAACCGTTCGGGTCTGCTGCTTTAAAGTCTTTAATCAGGCTGGCAACCACATGATCGTTGTACAGGTTAGCGTTGTCATAATCGTTATATGACTCCAGCTCTTCTGCGCTTAATCCTGGCGGAACATGATCGGTATTGCCATCAAACTTGCCCTGATTTTCCGGGTAACGGTATTTGTATTTGATATGCGTACCCAGCAGATGAACGATGATCAGTTTCTTCGGCGCAGGGTCCTTCAGAACTTCCTGGAACGGCTTCAGCACATTGGTGTCGTATTCACGCGCACTCTGCGTACGTTGCTGGTTCATGTAGTACTGCTTGTCGGTCTGGCGCGAAAATACCGTCAGCATGGTGTTGCGGGCAGTCATCGTCTGCTGGTTGGTTATCCAGAAGGTTTTATAACCTGCCTGTTTCATCATGTTCATCAGCGACGGCTGTGTCAGATACAGGTCCGGGTTCTTTTCGTTGGCAAAGGTCAGCGCCTGTTGCAGGATTTCAATGGTGTACGGACGAGACGTAACCACGTTATTGAACACCGTCAGGTTCGGATCGGTTTTATGCAGCGCATCCAGTTCCGGCGTGGTTTCACGCGGATAGCCGTACAGGCTCATGCGTCCACGCTGGGTCGATTCGCCAATCACCAGCACTAAGGTGCGCGGTTCGTTACCCGATTCGTCTTTGAAATTAGCCAGTGGCGGTAATGCGTTATTTTCATTCAGCAGCTTCGTCAGTGAGTTAAGTTGTTGACGATACTGATAATAACCGGTCAGAAATTGCCACGGTGCGGCAGGTTCCATGCGAGATGCCAGATTATCCAACGTTTTCTCAAATGGCTTGTGTTTGATAAACGTGTTCATGGCAATAGGGTGCAGAATCAAACCATAAAGCAGGGCAAAAGAGACGATATAACGCCACGGCTTTGGAATATAGACCGGGCGCAGGCGCGTCCACAGCAAAACTGCCACCGCCGTATAGGCCAGCGCGATAAGCACAATCTTCAGGCTGAAATACTGGCTTAAATACTCGCTGGCTTCGTTGGTGTTGGTTTCAAACATCACAAACAGAACGCTCTGCGAGAACTCCTGACCGTAGATGACGTAGTAGCACAACGCTGCCAGAGAAGCCGCCCACAGCATTACGCCGATTACCGCTGCGATAATCTTAATCCGCTTCGGAAAGAGGAATACCGGGATCAACCACAGCGAACTGAACAGCAGCGAGTCTCGAATGCCGTTGGTGCCGCTGTAGCCGCTGATGTAAATAATGGCCTGTAACAGGGTAGAGAAAAACCAAAAGTAGAGCAGTGCCCAACCCAGGGCTTTCCAGCTAAAAATGGGTTTAGTCTGGACTTCAGTGGAATGCATAGTAAGAACCCGTTTTGGATAATAGCGCCGAATGTAAGGACAAAACCTTAAGGATATCTGAAGGGATATCCAGAATCTGGGTGAAATGCAGACAGAAATATATTGAAAACGAAGGTGTTAGAACAGAAGTATTTCAGAAAACCCTCGCGCTATTGCACGAGGGTTGATAGAGGAGGGGGTTAGCCAGTATTACGCATACCAGCTGCAATTCCGGCAATAGTGACCATCAACGCTTGTTCGACGCGAGGATCCGGTTCCTGGCCTTCTTTTTCTGCCTGGCGGGAGCGGTGCAGCAACTCGGCCTGCAATACGTTCAGCGGGTCAGTGTATATATTTCGTAGCTGAATAGACTCGGCAATCCACGGTAGATCGGCCATCAGATGGGAGTCGTTGGCAATCGCCAGAACCACTTTGATGTCTTCTTCTTGCAGATTGCGTAACTCTTTACCTAACGGCCACAGTGCTTTGTCGACCAGGCGTTGGTCATAGTATTCCGCCAGCCACAGATCTGCTTTGGCGAATACCATTTCCAGCATACCCAGACGCGTTGAGAAGAACGGCCAGTCGCGGCACATGGCTTCCAGTTCGCTCTGTTTGCCATCTTCCACCACTTTTTGCAGCGCTGTACCTGCACCTAGCCAGGCGGGGAGCATCAGGCGGTTTTGTGTCCAGGCAAAAATCCACGGAATAGCGCGCAGAGACTCGACGCCGCCGGTTGGGCGACGTTTCGCCGGGCGTGAACCTAACGGCAGTTTACCCAGTTCCTGTTCCGGCGTAGCGGAGCGGAAGTAAGGGACAAAGTCTTTGTTTTCACGCACGTAGCCACGGTAGAGATCGCAGGAGATGACCGACAGTTCATCCATAATGCGACGCCAGCTCTCTTTCGGCTCAGGCGGTGGCAGCAGGTTGGCTTCCAGAATCGCCCCGGTGTACAGCGACAAGCTACTAACGGTGATTTCTGGCAGACCGTATTTAAAGCGGATCATCTCGCCCTGCTCGGTTACTCGCAGGCCGCCTTTCAGGCTTCCTGGCGGTTGCGACAGCAGCGCCGCGTGGGCGGGTGCGCCGCCGCGACCAATGGAACCGCCGCGACCGTGGAACAGCGTCAGTTCAATACCTGCTTTTTCGCAGGTTTTGATTAACGCGTCCTGTGCCTGATATTGCGCCCAGGAGGCCGCCATCACGCCCGCATCTTTTGCTGAGTCGGAATAGCCAATCATCACCATCTGTTTGCCCTGAATCAGACCGCGATACCAGTCGATATTTAGCAGTTGGGTCATGACATCGTTGGCGTTGTTCAGGTCATCGAGAGTTTCAAACAGCGGTGCGACTGGCATCGCAAACCCGATACCCGCTTCTTTCAGCAGCAGGTGGACGGCCAGTACGTCGGACGGCGTTTTCGCCATCGAGATCACGTAGGCGGCAATAGAGCCTTGCGGCGCTTCGGCAATCACCTGACAGGTATCAAGCACTTCGCGCGTTTCAGCGCTTGGTTGCCAGTTGCGCGGCAGAAGCGGACGTTTGGAGTTCAGTTCGCGGATCAGGAATGCCTGCTTGTCGGCCTCTGACCAGCTTTCATAATCGCCGATACCGAGATAGCGGGTCAGCTCGCCCAGCGCTTCGGTATGGCGGGTGCTCTCCTGACGGATATCAATACGGACCAGCGGTACGCCGAAACATTTCACGCGGCGCAGGGTGTCGAGCAGATCGCCGTTGGCGATAATACCCATGCCACATGCCTGAAGTGACTGGTAGCAAGCGTAGAGCGGCTCCCACAGTTCTTCGTTCTGCGTCAGCAGGCCTTCTGGTTTTGGCAGTTCTTCGCCTTTCAGACGCGCCTCCAGCCAGGCCTGTGTCGCCATCAGGCGAGAACGCAGGTTTTTCATCAGATAGCGATACGGTTCTGCGGCGCCTTCTTCGCCGACCAGCGCCAGCAGTTCTGGGGTGGCCTCAACCATCGACAGTTCAGAAACCAGAACCTGAATATCTTTCAGGAACAGGTCGGTGGCTTTCCAGCGGCTGAGCAGCAGGACGTGGCGGGTGATATCGGCAGTGACGTTCGGGTTACCGTCGCGGTCGCCGCCCATCCACGAAGTAAAACGGACCGGAACAAATTCGACCGGCAGTTTGTAGCCGAGGTTCTCTTCCAGTTGTTCGTTCAGTTCGCGCAGGTAATTTGGTACGCCTTGCCACAGGCTGTTTTCCACTACGGCAAAGCCCCATTTCGCTTCATCAACCGGAGTTGGGCGCAGCTTACGGATTTCATCAGTATGCCAGGACTGAGCAATCAACTGGCGCAGGCGGCGCATCAGCTGGTGGTGTTCGTAGTCGGCGATATCTTTGTTATCGAGCTGTTTTAAGCAGGCGTTCACTTCCACCATTTTGTGGATCAGTGTACGACGGGTAATTTCGGTTGGATGAGCCGTGAGGACCAGTTCCAGCGACAGCGATTCCACTGCTTTTTTGATGGTTTCTTCGCTCAGTTCTGGCTGGTTTTTCAGTTTACGCAGGGTGCGGGCGATCACTTCCGGATTGCTGGCAGCCTCGCCTTTCGGCGAAATGCTGTGGTATTGCTCGGCGGTGTTGGCCAGGTTCAGGAACTGACTAAACGCACGTGCAACGGGCAGCAGCTCGTCGTTCGACAAATTTTGTAAGGTGGTGAGTAACTCCTGGCGGTTAGCATCATTGCCAGCGCGTGAAGATTTGGACAACTTACGGATAGTTTCTACGCGTTCAAGAATGTGTTCTCCCAACGCATCCTTGATGGTTTCTCCCAGCACTTTGCCGAGCATACTGACATTACTACGCAATGCGGAATATTGTTCGTTCATATGACCCCAGACACCCATCTTATCGTTTGATAGCCCTGTATCCTTCACGTCGCATTGGCGCGAATATGCTCGGGCTTTGCTTTTCGTCGTCTTTTATAAAGCCACGTAAAAGCGGTGACGTCAAATGCTGCGAAATCGCTTCAGCAAACGAATAAATAGCAGGAATTTACGCCATTAAATTCACAACGTTTTAAATAAGCGTAACTTATGGGAATGTTAAAAAATCGCCATACATAACACCAAAGGTGTAGGTCGGATAAGATGCGCAAGCATCGCATCCGACATTATTGCGGCACTGGAGTTTGGCAACGGTGCCGGATGCGGCGCAAGCGCCTTATCCGGTCTACGTTTTAATGCCAGCAAAAATGGTGAATTACCTGGGCAATCAACTCACGGGTGGGTTTAATAAACCGCGTCTCCAGATATTCATCAGGCTGATGAGCTTGATTGATGGAACCCGGACCGAGCACCAGCGTCGGGCATAACGTTTGTATAAACGGCGCTTCGGTACAGTAGTTAACCACTTCGGTCTTTGCACCGAGCAATTTCTCAACCACTTCAACCAGTTGATGATTTGGCGGGCATTCATAGCCTGGGATCGGTGGGTGCAACTCTTCGACCGTCAGACGACCCGGCCAGCGTTCGCTCACCGGAGCCAGCGCGTCGTTGAGTAGGCCATTAAGTTCATTAAGTGTCATACCCGGTAGCGGGCGAATATCCATATGCAACTCACAGCAGGCGCAAATTCGGTTAGAGGCGTCGCCGCCGTGAATATGCCCGAGGTTGAGCGTGGGGTATGGCACGGTAAACGCTTCGTAGTGATAACGTTCTTTCAGGTTATCGCGTAACTGCAAAATATGGCCGATGGCGTCGTGCATCAGTTCGATAGCGTTAACTCCGCGCGCCGGATCGCTGGAGTGGCCCGACTGACCCAGAATGCGAATGGCATTTGAGATGTGGCCTTTATGCGCGCGTACCGGTTGCAGCGACGTCGGTTCGCCAATGATGGCGCAATCCGGGCGCAGGGCGGTAGTTTCGGCAAAATAACGCGCTCCGGCCATACTGGTTTCTTCATCGGCAGTCGCCAGAATGTAGAGCGGTTTTTTCAGTTTCGTGACGTCGACATCGCGTAGCGCATCAAGGATAAACGCAAAAAAGCCTTTCATGTCGGCAGTGCCTAAGCCGTAAAGCTTGCCGTCATGCTCCGTCAGTGTAAACGGATCGCGCGTCCAGCGACCGTCATCAAATGGCACCGTATCGGTATGCCCCGCCAGCAACAAGCCGCCAGCCCCCTGTCCGCAACTGGCCAGCATATTAAATTTGTTGCGAGTTCCTGGAACAGGCTGCACTTCCACATTGAAGCCTAAATCTTTAAACCAGTCCGCCAGCAGAGTGATTAAATCTGCATTGCTTTGATCGAGTGCCTCTTCCGTGGCGCTTATTGAAGGTGTGGCAATCAGAGCACGGTAAATCTCGATAAATGGCGGTAATTTGTTTTTCATTGTTGACACACCTCTGGTCATGATAGTATCAATATTCATGCAGTATTTATGAATAAAAATACACTAACGTTGAGCGTAATAAAACCCACCAGCCGTAAGGTGAATGTTTTACGTTTAACCTGGCAACCAGACATAAGAAGGTGAATAGCCCCGATGTTGAATACGCTGATTGTGGGTGCCAGCGGCTACGCTGGCGCAGAGCTAGTGACCTATGTAAATCGCCATCCGCATATGAACATAACCGCTTTGACTGTCTCAGCGCAAAGCAATGATGCGGGAAAGTTAATCTCCGATTTGCATCCGCAGCTCAAAGGCATCGTTGACCTGCCGTTGCAGCCGATGTCGGATATCAGCGAGTTTAGCCCAGGGGTAGATGTGGTGTTTCTCGCCACCGCCCATGAAGTTAGCCACGATTTAGCGCCGCAGTTTCTTGAAGCTGGCTGTGTGGTGTTCGACCTTTCCGGCGCGTTTCGTGTTAACGACGTCACCTTCTATGAAAAATATTACGGCTTTACCCATCAATACCCGGAACTGCTGGAACAGGCAGCCTACGGTCTGGCGGAGTGGTGCGGTAATAAATTAAAAGAAGCGAACTTGATTGCGGTGCCAGGCTGTTATCCGACGGCGGCACAGCTGGCGCTGAAACCGTTGATTGATGCCGATCTTCTTGACCTCAATCAGTGGCCGGTGATTAACGCCACCAGCGGCGTGAGCGGTGCAGGACGTAAGGCAGCGATTTCAAACAGCTTTTGTGAAGTGAGCCTGCAACCGTATGGCATCTTTACCCATCGCCACCAGCCGGAGATCGCTACGCATCTCGGTGCTGACGTCATCTTCACCCCGCATCTGGGCAATTTCCCGCGCGGCATTCTTGAAACCATTACTTGCCGCCTGAAGCCTGGCGTGAACCAGGCGCAAGTCGCGCAAGCGTTACTGCAGGCGTATGCCCATAAACCGTTGGTGCGGTTGTATGACAAAGGCGTTCCGGCACTAAAAAATGTCGTCGGGCTGCCGTTTTGCGATATCGGATTTGCCGTTCAGGGCGAGCATCTGATTATTGTGGCGACCGAAGATAACTTACTGAAAGGCGCGGCGGCACAGGCAATCCAGTGTGCCAATATTCGTTTCGGCTATGCGGAAACGCAGTCTCTTATTTAAGGGTGCAATGATGAATCCATTAATTATCAAGCTGGGCGGCGTACTGCTGGATAGCGAAGAGGCGCTGGAACGGCTGTTCAGCGCACTGGTGAAATATCGTGAGTCACATCAGCGTCCGCTGGTGATTGTTCACGGCGGCGGCTGCGTGGTGGATGAACTAATGAAAGGGCTGAACCTGCCGGTGAAAAAGAAAAATGGCCTGCGGGTGACGCCTGCGGATCAGATAGACATTATCACCGGAGCGCTGGCGGGAACGGCAAATAAAACCCTGCTGGCGTGGGCGAAGAAACATCAGATTGCAGCCGTAGGCTTGTTTCTTGGTGATGGCGACAGCGTAAAAGTGACCCAGCTTGATGAAGAGTTAGGCCATGTTGGACTGGCGCAGCCAGGTTCGCCTAAGCTTATCAATACGTTGCTGGAAAACGGTTATCTGCCGGTGGTCAGCTCCATTGGCGTAACGGACGAAGGACAACTGATGAACGTCAATGCCGACCAGGCGGCGACGGCGCTGGCGGCAACGCTGGGCGCAGATCTGATTTTGCTCTCCGACGTCAGCGGCATTCTCGACGGTAAAGGGCAACGCATTGCCGAAATGACCGCCGCGAAAGCAGAACAACTGATTGAGCAGGGCATTATTACCGACGGCATGATAGTGAAAGTGAACGCGGCGCTGGATGCTGCGCGCACGCTGGGCCGTCCGGTAGATATCGCCTCCTGGCGTCATGCGGAACAGCTTCCGGCACTGTTTAACGGTATGCCGATGGGTACGCGGATTTTAGCTTAAGTTTTGTTAGCCGGAGGCGCAGCTTTCCGGCATTGAATTTCAAAATAAGGAAACAGAGTTATGGCACTTTGGGGCGGGCGTTTTACCCAGGCAGCAGATCAACGATTCAAACAATTCAACGACTCACTGCGCTTTGATTACCGTCTGGCGGAGCAGGATATTGTTGGCTCTGTGGCCTGGTCCAAAGCCCTGGTAACGGTCGGCGTGTTAACCGCAGAAGAGCAGGCGCAACTGGAAGAGGCGCTGAACGTGCTGCTGGAAGATGTTCGCGCCAGGCCACAACAAATCCTTGAAAGTGATGCCGAAGATATCCATAGCTGGGTGGAAGGCAAACTGATCGACAAAGTGGGCCAGTTAGGCAAAAAACTGCATACCGGGCGTAGCCGTAATGATCAGGTAGCGACTGACCTGAAACTGTGGTGCAAGGATACCGTTAGCGAGTTACTGACGGCTAACCGGCAGTTACAATCCGCTCTGGTCGAGACCGCACAAAACAATCAGGACGCGGTGATGCCAGGTTACACTCACCTGCAACGCGCTCAACCGGTGACTTTCGCGCACTGGTGCCTGGCCTACGTTGAGATGCTGGCGCGTGATGAAAGCCGTTTGCAGGACGCGCTTAAGCGTCTGGATGTCAGCCCGTTAGGCTGTGGCGCACTGGCGGGAACGGCCTATGAAATCGACCGTGAACAGTTAGCCGGCTGGCTGGGTTTTGCTTCGGCGACACGTAACAGTCTCGACAGCGTTTCTGACCGTGATCATGTGCTGGAACTGCTTTCTGCTGCCGCTATCGGCATGGTGCATCTGTCACGTTTTGCTGAAGATCTGATTTTCTTTAATACCGGCGAGGCGGGGTTTGTCGAGCTTTCTGACCGCGTGACTTCCGGTTCATCATTAATGCCGCAGAAGAAAAACCCGGATGCGCTGGAGCTGATTCGCGGTAAATGCGGTCGGGTGCAGGGCGCGTTAACCGGCATGATGATGACGCTGAAAGGTTTGCCGCTGGCTTACAACAAAGATATGCAGGAAGACAAAGAAGGTCTGTTCGACGCGCTCGATACCTGGCTGGACTGCCTGCATATGGCGGCGCTGGTGCTGGACGGCATTCAGGTGAAACGTCTGCGTTGCCAGGAAGCGGCGCAGCAAGGTTACGCGAACGCCACTGAACTGGCGGATTACCTGGTTGCGAAAGGCGTACCGTTCCGCGAGGCGCACCATATCGTGGGTGAAGCGGTGGTGGAAGCTATTCGTCAGGGCAAACCGCTGGAAGAGCTGCCGCTCAGTGAGTTGCAGAAATTCAGCCCGGTGATTGGCGAAGATGTCTATCCGATTCTGTCGCTGCAATCGTGCCTCGACAAGCGTGCGGCAAAAGGCGGCGTCTCACCGCAACAGGTGGCGCAGGCGATTGCTTTTGCAAGGGCGCGGTTGGGGTAAGAACATTTATATGCACAAATTTGAGCCTGGCTTATCGCCGGGCTTTTTTATGGCAAAAAAAAGCGGATCCTGGAGATCCGCAAAAGTTCACGTTGGCTTTAGTTATTCGAGTTGAGAAACTCTCGAAACGGGCAGTGACTTCAAGGGTTAAAAGAGGTGCCGCTCCGTTTCTGTGCGCAATTATCAGTCACAATGCTTGATAGGGATAATCGTTCGTTGCTATGCTACCTATCGCCATGAACTATCGTGGCGATGGAGGATGGATAATGAATATTCGTGATCTTGAGTACCTGGTGGCATTGGCCGAGCACCGCCATTTTCGCCGTGCGGCAGATTCCTGCCACGTTAGCCAGCCGACGCTTAGCGGGCAAATTCGTAAGCTGGAAGATGAGCTGGGCGTGATGTTGCTGGAGCGGACCAGCCGTAAAGTGTTATTCACCCAGGCGGGAATGCTACTGGTGGATCAGGCGCGTACCGTGCTGCGCGAGGTGAAAGTCCTTAAAGAGATGGCAAGCCAGCAGGGGGAGACGATGTCCGGGCCGCTGCATATTGGTTTGATTCCCACGGTTGGGCCTTACCTGTTGCCGCATATCATCCCGATGCTTCACCAGACCTTTCCGAAGCTGGAAATGTATCTGCATGAAGCGCAGACCCATCAGTTACTGGCGCAACTGGACAGTGGCAAACTCGACTGCGTGATCCTCGCGCTGGTGAAAGAGAGCGAAGCATTCATTGAAGTACCGTTGTTTGATGAACCCATGTTGTTGGCAGTCTATGAAGATCACCCGTGGTCTAATCGCGAATGCGTGCCGATGGCCGATCTGGCAGGGGAAAAACTGCTGATGCTGGAAGATGGTCACTGTCTGCGCGATCAGGCAATGGGCTTCTGCTTTGAAGCTGGAGCGGATGAAGATACACACTTCCGCGCGACCAGTCTGGAGACGCTGCGCAACATGGTGGCCGCAGGTAGCGGGATCACTTTATTGCCTGCGCTGGCTGTACCGCCAGAACGCAAACGTGATGGCGTGGTTTATCTGCCGTGCATTAAGCCGGAACCACGCCGTACCATTGGTCTGGTTTATCGTCCAGGCTCACCGCTGCGCAGCCGCTATGAGCAGCTGGCAGAGGCCATCCGCGCAAAAATGGATGGCCATTTCGATAAAGCGTTAAAACAGGCGGTTTAAGCCGTTTAATGCCGCTACCCGATAGGCTTCCGCCATGGTCGGGTAGTTAAAGGTGGTGTTGACGAAGTACTCAATGGTGTTGCCGCCACCTTTCTGTTCCATAATCGCCTGACCGATATGAATAATTTCGGCAGCGCGCTCACCAAAGCAATGGATCCCCAGAATCTCTTTCGTTTCCCGATGGAACAAAATTTTCAGCGTACCCACGTTCATGCCAACGATTTGTGCACGCGCCAGATGTTTAAACTGGGCGCGGCCTACTTCATACGGTACTTTCATCGCGGTCAGCTGCTGTTCGGTTTTGCCCACAGAGCTGATTTCTGGGATGGTGTAAATACCGGTAGGGATATCTTCAATCAAGTGCGCGGTGGCTTCACCTTTTACCAGCGCCTGCGCGGCAATGCGCCCCTGGTCATAGGCCGCTGAAGCCAGGCTTGGATAACCAATCACGTCGCCCACCGCGTAAACGTGCGGCTGCGCGGTCTGATACATGCTGTTGACCTTCAGCTGTCCGCGACTGTCAGTTTCCAGCCCAATGTTCTGTAACGCCAGCGAATCGGTATTACCGGTGCGACCGTTGGCATAGAGCAGACAGTCGGCTTTCAGTTTTTTGCCCGACTTCAGATGCATGATCACACCGTCGTCACAGCCTTCGATCTTCTCGTACTCTTCGTTGTGACGAATCACTACGCCACTGTTCCAGAAGTGATAGGAGAGCGAATCTGACATCTCTTGATCGAGAAACGCCAACAGGCGATCGCGGGTATTGATCAGATCTACTTTTACATCCATACCGCGGAAGATCGACGCATATTCACAGCCGATCACTCCAGCACCGTAAATAAGTACATGGCGCGGTTCGTGGTGCATGCTAAGAATTGAGTCGCTGTCGTAAATGCGTGGATGGGTGAAATCGACGTCTGCTGGATGATAAGGGCGTGAGCCGCAGGCAATGACAAATTTTTCAGCGGTTAGTGTTTCGACGCTGCCGTCCGGGCAATCCAGCGCCAACGTATGCTCGTCAACAAAGCGAGCGTTCCCCTGCAATATTTCACAGTGATTACGTTCGTAAAATCCCTGACGCATGCGCGTTTGTTGATTAATCACGTTATCGGCATGGTTAAGGATATCGGCAAAAGAAGAGCGGAGCAGTCGGGAATGGTCGCTGTAAAGTGGGTTTTGATTGAATTCTATAATGCGGCTGACGGCGTGACGGAGAGCTTTCGACGGGATGGTGCCCCAGTGGGTGCAACCGCCGCCAACATTTTGATAACGCTCGATAACTGCGACGCGCGCACCTTGCTTAACAAGACCCATTGCAGCGCCTTCGCCGCCGGGGCCGGAACCTATTACTATGGCATCGTAATCGTAGGAATGTGGCATGGTAGGGCTTACCTGTTCTTATACATAAAAGCAACAGAATGGTAACATTTTATCGCGGGTAAGCCAATTGATCCCCGTCATTAATCTGGCTATAGCGTGAGCGGCCTTTGCTTTGTCTGCCTCCTTATTAACCCATTAATTCGCTATTAATTGCTTTTTCTTATGGCTGATAGTTTTATCTTGCCGAAGTGTGCTTTTTTGTTATTGTCTATGTTAAATATTCTTATAAAACAAATATATAAATATTTTATATTGATGACTTATTTATATTTATACCATCAATAAAATCCGTTAATTAACCTGTTTATAAGTGAATAAAGGAATAGTCGATGATCGAACACTACATTCGTGGGTTTGAGGAAGAGTTGCGCGAGGTCCGCCACAAAATCCACGAAAACCCGGAGCTGGGATTACAGGAATTTAAAACCAGTGCTTTGGTTGCGGAAAAGCTGCGCCAGTGGGGCTATGAAGTAGAGCAAGGACTGGCGACGACGGGGATAGTGGCCACGTTAAAAGTGGGCGACGGAGAGAAAAGTATTGGCCTGCGGGCGGATATGGATGCGCTGCCAATTTATGAAAATAGTGGCAAGCCCTGGGCCAGTAAACATCCTGGTTTAATGCACGCCTGCGGGCATGACGGGCATACCACCATACTGCTGGGGGCCGCGCGTTATTTTGCCGAAACCCGCCGTTTTAACGGCACGTTACGTCTTATCTTCCAGCCTGCGGAAGAGATGATTAACGGTGGCGAGATTATGGTCAAAGAAGGTCTTTTTGACCACTTCCCCTGCGATGTGATTTTCGGGATGCACAACATGCCTGGCTTGCCGGTTGGCAAGTTTTTCTTCCAGCCAGGGGCGCTAATGGCGTCAATGGATCAGTTCCACATCACAGTTCGTGGCTGTGGAGGGCACGGTGCAATTCCTCACAAAGCCATCGATCCGGTGCTGGTTGCCGCACATATCACCACCGCATTACAAAGCATTGTGTCGCGCAATGTCGATCCGCTGGAAGCGGCGGTAATTACCGTCGGCAGCATTGTTGCGGGTGAGGCGGCTAACGTCATTCCTGACAGTGCTGAGATGAAAATCAGCGTCCGCTCTCTTAGCCGCGATACCCGACAACTTCTTCTGACCCGTATTCCTGCTCTGGCACAAGCCCAGGCTGCCAGCTTTGGTGCTACGGCTGAGGTTACGCATGTTAACGGTACACCGGTATTAGTGAATGACGAGGAGATGGCGCGCTTCGCCTGGCAGGTGGCGTGTAAAACGTTTGGTGAAGATCGGGCCGAGTTTGGCATCAAGCCTCTGATGGGCAGTGAAGATTTCTCTTTCATGCTGGAAGCCCAACCCAAAGGCGGTTTCCTGTTATTCGGTAATGGCGATGTCGGGGAAGGTTCCTGCATGGTGCATAACCCGGGTTACGACTTCAACGATGCAAGTCTGGTCCCGGCAAGCAGCTACTGGGGCGCACTGGTAGAAGCCTGGCTGCAATAAATAAAACAACACACAACAACACTTTTTGGCAAGGAACATGGAATGACGGCGATCGTAAATGGAAGCGTGATTGTGAAGAAAAAGCCCAGCGGTAAGCGGGTGATTTTTGCTTCGGCGTTTGGCAATGCGCTCGAATTTTTTGATTTTGGCGTTTACAACTTTTTTGTGGTCTATATCAGTACGCTTTTCTTCCCGCCCAGCGCTGATCACAATGTCGCGCTGTTACTGGCATTTGCAACGTTTGGCGTGAGTTTTTTTATGCGCCCGCTTGGTGGAATTATCGTCGGGGCCTGGGCCGATCGCTTCGGACGTAAGCCCGCGATGGTGTTCACCATTGCCCTGATGAGCCTCGGTACGTTGATGATTGGCATTGCGCCGACGTATGCAACGGCGGGCTATTGGGGAACGGCGACGCTGGTGCTGGCGCGTCTGATTCAGGGCGTTGCGGCAGGTGGTGAAGTCGGCGCCTCAATGTCTTTACTGGTTGAATCAGCTCCGGCAAATCGTCGCGGTTTTTACAGCAGTTGGTCACTGGCGACCCAGGGGCT
Organism: Escherichia sp. E4930; assembly: GCF_005845405.1. Taxonomy (NCBI): domain Bacteria; kingdom Pseudomonadati; phylum Pseudomonadota; class Gammaproteobacteria; order Enterobacterales; family Enterobacteriaceae; genus Escherichia; species Escherichia sp. E4930. Next base: position 248,983 of record NZ_VCDZ01000009.1, read on the forward strand.
GGCAACGACCTTTGGTGGTGTTGTCGCTTTAGGTCTGAGCGCATGGCTACCGTTCGCCACAGGTTCAGAAACTGTAATGGCCGAATGGGGCTGGCGTGTGCCATTTTTTATTGGTGTGCTTTTAGCGCCCATCGGTTGCTGGCTGCGTCTGAGCCTGGAAAATGATGTGCCTGAACCTGTACACAATAAAAAAGCTGCTGCCAGCGAAAGCGCGTTCTCTCTGCTCCTGCAACATAAAGCGACTATCATTAACGGCGTTTTACTCGCTATTGGTAGCACGGTAGCAACCTATATTTCCCTCTTTTACTATGGCACCTGGGCGGCGAAGTATCTGGCAATGCCTCAACACTATTCTCATGCAGCGATGTTACTGGCGGGGGTAATTACGTTTGTGGGCGCGCTGTTGGTGGGGATGCTATGTGATTCGGTCGGGCGTAAAAAACTGATTTTAATCTCTCGTGTGATGGTGCTGATCTGTAGCTGGCCTTCGTTCTGGCTGTTGGTGAATTACCCCAGTCCCGGCATGTTGCTGACGGTCGTTTTCGTGATGGTCAGCTTTACCACGCTTGGTGGGGTACCGGTAATGTTGCTGATTTCCGAACTATTGCCGAAACGGATTCGGGCATTAGGCTTCGCGTTGGTTTATAGCATTGGCGTAGCAATCTTCGGCGGTTTTGCGCAATATTTCGCCACGCAATCCATCGTGTTACTGGATAGCCTGACGGCTCCGGCGTGGTATCTGGGCGGGGGAACATTGCTGTCTATGCTGGCGTTGCTGTTTGTAAAAGAACCGGCCAAAGAGTTGCAGTAAATGTGTTTTATTGCGCTACCGTTCATTCACAACACTGGAGCAATCCAGTATGTTCATTCTCTGGTATAGTGCCAGCAGTACTTTTGGCAAGGATTCAGACATCGTGATGGGCGTAAGAGCGCAACAAAAAGAAAAAACCCGACGTTCGCTGGTAGAAGCCGCATTTAGCCAATTAAGTGCTGAACGCAGCTTCGCCAGCCTGAGTTTACGTGAAGTGGCGCGTGAAGCGGGCATTGCTCCCACCTCTTTTTATCGGCATTTCCGCGACGTAGACGAACTGGGTCTGACCATGGTTGACGAGAGTGGTTTGATGCTGCGTCAGCTTATGCGCCAGGCGCGTCAGCGTATCGCTAAAGGCGGGAGTGTGATCCGTACCTCGGTATCCACATTTATGGAGTTCATCGGTAATAATCCTAACGCCTTCCGGTTATTATTGCGGGAACGCTCCGGCACCTCCGCCGCGTTTCGTGCCGCCGTTGCGCGTGAAATTCAGCACTTCATTGCGGAACTTGCGGACTATCTTGAACTCGAAAACCATATGCCTCGCGCGTTTACTGAAGCGCAAGCCGAAGCCATGGTGACGATTGTCTTCAGCGCGGGTGCCGAGGCGTTGGATGTCGGCGTCGAACAACGTCGGCAATTAGAAGAGCGACTGGTACTGCAACTGCGAATGATTTCGAAAGGGGCTTATTACTGGTATCGCCGTGAACAAGAGAAAACCGCAATTATTCCGGGAAATGTGAAGGACGAGTAATGAAACAAGCAAATCAAGATAGAGGTACGCTGCTGCTGGCGTTAGTTGCTGGCTTATCGATTAATGGTACTTTCGCAGCGCTGTTTAGCTCCATTGTGCCATTTTCTGTATTCCCGATTATTTCCCTGGTGCTGACGGTTTACTGCCTGCATCAACGTTATCTTAATCGCACTATGCCGGTCGGCTTGCCGGGTCTGGCAGCTGCCTGTTTTATTCTCGGCGTTCTGCTTTATAGCACTGTGGTTCGTGCGGAATATCCGGATATCGGTTCTAACTTCTTCCCGGCTGTGCTGTCCGTCATTATGGTGTTCTGGATTGGCGCGAAGATGCGTAACCGTAAGCAGGAAGTTGCTGAGTAATCGGAATCATGCCGGATGCTGGCGCATCCGGCATGGGTATTACTTCGCCGTCAGTAATACGCCGCACTCCATATGGTGCGTGTAGGGGAACTGATCAAATAGAGCCAGACGTTCAACCTTGTGCGTCTGGCTTAACGTTTCCAGATTCTTGCATAACGTTTCCGGATTGCAGGAGATATACAGAATATGCGGATACGCCTGCACCATTTTCTCGGTTTCACTGTCCAGACCGCTGCGCGGTGGGTCGACAAAAATGGTTTCGCATTGATAACTCTTTAAGTCGATCCCTTGCAGGCGGTTAAACTCGCGCACACCATTCATCGCCTGAGTGAATTCTTCTGCCGCCATACGAATAATTTGTACGTTATCAATATGGTTAGCTGCGATGTTGTATTGCGCAGCAGCAACCGACGGCTTGGCGATTTCGGTAGCTAATACCCGATCAAAATTGCGCGCCAGCGCTAATGAAAAGTTACCGTTGCCGCAGTATAGCTCCAGTAAATCGCCTTTTGAGCCTTTGGTTACGTCCAGCGCCCATTCCAGCATCTGAATATTCATCGCCGCGTTTGGCTGGGTGAAACTGTTCTCCACCTGACGGTAGATCATCTCTTTTCCGGCGACCGGCAGACGTTCATCGATGTAATCCTGATCCAGCGCGATTTTGGTTTTCGTTGCCCGACCAATCAGATGCACATTCAGATTCTGCGCGCGCAACGCATCGCGCAGGGCTTCCGCCTGCTGACGCCATTCGTCATCCAGCTTTTTATGGTACAGCAGGGAAACCACCGCCTGATTACTCAGCGTGGTGAGGTAATCAATCTGGAACAACTTGTGGCGCAGAACGGGATTATTACGCACACCCGCAATCATCGCCGTCATCAACTGGTTGATGAGTTCACTGGCGGCGGGGAAGCTATCCACGCGGATACGGCTTTTGGTTTGTTGATCGAAAATGATGTGATATAGGTCATCGCCATCGTGCCAGATGCGGAACTCCGCGCGCATCCGGTAATGACTGACCGGCGAGCGAAACACTTCCGGAACCAGGTCAGAAAACGGTGCCATCATACTTTGCAAACGTACCACTTTTTCGGCTAACTGCGCTTCATACTGTTCTGTTGGAAGGTGTTCGGGGGTCATGATGTATCCTGAAAAATTAAAGTACGCGGCGATTGTAGGGATTGCTCATCAGATGTCCAGATCTTGATGAATTCCTATTTGTGAGCTACGTCTGGACAGTAAGTTGTTACAACCTGTAGCATCCACTTGCCGGTCCTGTGAGTTAATAGGGAATCCAGTGCGAATCTGGAGCTGACGCGCAGCGGTAAGGAAAGGTGCGATGATTGCGTTATGCGGACACTGCCATCCGGTGGGAAGTCATCATCTCTTTGTATCTTCAGATACCCCTCCAAGCCCGAAGACCTGCCGGCCAACGTCGCATCTGGTTCTCATCATCGCGTAATATTGATGAAACCTGCGGCATCCTTCATCTATTGTGGATGCTTTACAATGATTAAAAAAGCTTCGCTGCTGACGGCGTGTTCCGTCACAGCCTTTTCCGCTTGGGCACAGGATACCAGCCCGGATACTCTCGTCGTTACTGCTAACCGTTTTGAACAACCGCGCAGCACTGTACTTGCACCAACCACCGTTGTGACGCGTCAGGATATCGACCGCTGGCAGTCGACCTCGGTTAATGATGTGCTGCGCCGTCTTCCGGGCGTCGATATCACCCAAAACGGCGGTTCAGGTCAGCTCTCATCTATTTTTATTCGCGGTACAAATGCCAGTCATGTGTTGGTGTTAATTGATGGCGTACGCCTGAATCTGGCGGGGGTGAGTGGTTCTGCCGACCTTAGCCAGTTCCCTATTGCGCTTGTCCAGCGTGTTGAATATATCCGTGGGCCACGCTCCGCCGTTTATGGTTCCGATGCAATAGGTGGGGTGGTGAATATCATCACGACGCGCGATGAACCCGGAACGGAAATTTCAGCAGGGTGGGGAAGCAATAGTTATCAAAACTATGATGTCTCTACACAGCAACAACTGGGGGATAAGACACGAGTAACGTTGTTGGGCGATTATGCCCATACTCATGGTTATGATGTTGTTGCCTATGGTAATACCGGAACGCAAGCGCAGACAGATAACGATGGTTTTTTAAGTAAAACGCTTTATGGCGCGCTGGAGCATAACTTTACTGATGCCTGGAGCGGCTTTGTGCGCGGCTATGGCTATGATAACCGTACCAATTATGACGCGTATTATTCTCCCGGCTCACCGTTGCTCGATACCCGTAAACTCTATAGCCAAAGTTGGGACGCCGGGCTGCGCTATAACGGCGAACTGATTAAATCACAACTCATTACCAGCTATAGCCATAGCAAAGATTACAACTACGATCCCCATTATGGTCGTTATGATTCGTCGGCGACGCTCGATGAGATGAAGCAATACACCGTCCAGTGGGCAAACAATGTCATCGTTGGTCACGGTAGTATTGGTGCGGGTGTCGACTGGCAGAAACAGACTACGACGCCGGGTACAGGTTATGTTGAGGATGGATATGATCAACGTAATACCGGCATCTATCTGACCGGGCTGCAACAAGTTGGCGATTTTACCTTTGAAGGTGCAGCACGCAGCGACGATAACTCACAGTTTGGTCGTCATGGAACCTGGCAAACCAGCGCCGGATGGGAGTTCATCGAAGGTTATCGTTTTATCGCTTCCTATGGGACATCTTATAAGGCACCAAATCTTGGACAACTGTACGGCTTCTACGGTAATCCGGATCTGGACCCTGAGAAAAGCAAACAGTGGGAAGGCGCGTTTGAAGGTTTAACAGCAGGAGTGAACTGGCGTATTTCCGGATATCGTAACGATGTTAGTGACTTAATCGATTATGACGACCATATCCTGAAATATTACAACGAAGGGAAAGCGCGGATTAAAGGTGTCGAGGCGACCGCCAATTTTGATACCGGACCACTGATGCATACTGTGAGTTACGATTATGTTGATGCCCGTAACGCAATTACCGACACACCGTTGTTACGCCGTGCTAAACAGCAGGTGAAATACCAGCTCGACTGGCAGTTGTATGACTTCGACTGGGGTATTACTTATCAGTATTTAGGCACTCGCTATGATAAGGATTACTCATCTTATCCTTATCAAACCGTTAAAATGGGCGGTGTGAGCTTGTGGGATCTTGCGGTTGCGTATCCGGTCACCTCTCACCTGACAGTTCGTGGTAAAATAGCCAACCTGTTCGACAAAGATTATGAGACAGTCTATGGCTACCAAACTGCAGGACGGGAATACACCTTGTCTGGCAGCTACACCTTCTGAACCACGTCCCACCGTGCTGGTGTTTGACTCCGGCGTCGGTGGGTTGTCGGTCTATGACGAGATCCGGCATCTCTTACCGGATCTCCATTACATTTATGCTTTCGATAACGTCGCTTTCCCGTATGGCGAAAAAAGCGAAGAGTTTATTGTTGAGCGTGTGGTGGAAATTGTCACCGCAGTGCAAGAGCGTTATCCCCTTGCGCTGGCTGTGGTCGCTTGCAACACCGCCAGTACCGTCTCACTTCCTGCATTACGCGAAAAGTTTGCGTTCCCGGTTGTCGGTGTCGTTCCGGCAATTAAGCCAGCGGCACGCCTGACAGCTAATGGCATTGTCGGATTGCTGGCAACTCGTGGTACGGTAAAACGTTCTTATACCCACGAGCTAATCGCGCGTTTCGCTAATGAATGTCAGATAGAGATGCTGGGCTCGGCAGAAATGGTTGAGCTGGCTGAAGCGAAGCTGCATGGCGAAGAAATCTCTCTGGATGCGCTAAAACGTATCCTGCGCCCGTGGTTAAGAATGAAAGAGCCGCCAGATACCGTTGTTCTGGGTTGCACCCATTTTCCTCTACTTCAAGAAGAACTGTTAAAGGTGCTGCCAGAGGGAACCCGGCTGGTGGATTCTGGCGCAGCGATTGCACGCCGAACGGCCTGGCTGCTGGAACATGAAGCTCCTGAGGCAAAATCTGCCGATGCGAACATTGCCTTTTGCATGGCCATGACGCCAGAAGCTGAACAGTTATTACCCGTTTTACAGCGTTACGGCTTCAAAACGCTCGAAAAACTGGCAGTTTCAGGCTGATTTGGTTGAATGTTGCGCATTCGGAAAATTATTTTAAATTTCCTCTTGTCAGCTCAGAATAACTCCCTATAATGCGCCACCACTGACACGGAACAACGGCAAACACGCCGCCGGGTCAGCGGGATTCTCCTGAGAATTCCGGCAGAGAAAAGCGAAAATAAACGCTTGGCTCTGAAAGAGGAAAGCGTAATATACGCCACCTCGCGACAGTCAGCTGAAAGCCGCGTCGCAACTGCTCTTTAACAATTTATCAGACAATCTGTGTGGGCACTCGAAGATACGGATTCTTAACGTCGCAAGACGATAAATGAATACCAAGTCTCAAGAGTGAACACGTAATTCATTACGAAGTTTAATTTTTTGAGCATCAAACTTTTAAATTGAAGAGTTTGATCATGGCTCAGATTGAACGCTGGCGGCAGGCCTAACACATGCAAGTCGAACGGTAACAGGAAGAAGCTTGCTTCTTTGCTGACGAGTGGCGGACGGGTGAGTAATGTCTGGGAAACTGCCTGATGGAGGGGGATAACTACTGGAAACGGTAGCTAATACCGCATAACGTCGCAAGACCAAAGAGGGGGACC